>JAIRLL010000284.1 GCA_031259505.1 Tannerella sp. | reverse complement strand
GACACGGAAACGGACGGTCTCAATCCGCTGACTGCACATTTGGTCGGCATGTCGTTTGCCGTAAAGGAAAGCGAGGCCTGGTATGTCCCCGTGCCCGATGCGATGGATGAAGCGGGTCGCATCCTGGCGCCCTTCGTCGAAGCGCTGCAAAATCCGCACTCGACAAAGGTCGGTCAAAACATCAAATTCGACATGCTCGTACTGTATAAATACGGCATCCGCGTCGCAGGCCGTCTGTTCGACACGATGATTGCGCATTATCTGCTGAATCCCGAACTGCGCCACGGGATGGATTACCTTGCCGAAACATACCTTCAATACAGCCCCGTGCCGATAGAATCGCTGATAGGGGCGAAAGGGAAAAGCCGGTTGTCGATGCGGGACGCGCCGATAGACAGGATATGCGAATATGCCGCCGAAGATGCGGATGTGACGCTGCGGCTGAAAAACGTTTTCGCGCCGCGGCTTACCGGGGAAGGACAGGAGTCGCTGTTCCGGGATATCGAAATGCCGCTGGTCTATGTGCTGGCCGCGATGGAATCGTCCGGCGTGACCATCGACAGGCAGGCGCTGGCGCACAGTTCCGAAACGCTCACGAAGACGGCTGCCGCGCTGGAAGAACAGATCTGCGAAATGGCGGGGAAGAAGTTCAACGTCAATTCGACAAAACAGGTCGGCGAAATCCTGTTCGAACGGCTGAAGATTGAAGAAAAGGCAAAGAAAACAAAAACAGGACACTACAGCACCAACGAAGAGGTGCTGGAAAAACTGCGCAACAAACATCCCATCGTAAGCAAACTGCTCGAATACAGAGGCGTCAAGAAACTGCTAAGCACGTATGTCGACGCCTTTCCCGAACTTATTTTGCCCGAAACGGGAAAAATACATACGTCGTTCAATCAGACGGTGACTTCGACCGGACGGCTGAGTTCGACCAGTCCCAATCTGCAAAACATCCCTATACGCGACGACGTGGGGCGCGAAATTCGCAAGGCGTTCATCCCCGAATGTGCTGACTGTGTATTCTTTTCGGCAGACTATTCGCAAATAGAGTTGCGTATCATGGCGCATTTGAGCGGCGACGAGAATATGATAGCAGCTTTCCTCAGCGGCGCAGACATCCACGCGGCTACCGCCGCCAGGATATACAGGACGCCGATGGATTCGGTTTCCACCGACATGCGCCGAAAAGCAAAAACAGCCAACTTCGGTATCATCTACGGCATATCTGTCTTCGGCCTTGCCGACCGCCTGAATATTCCGCGCGGAGAAGCAAAGGCGCTCATCGACGGCTATTTTGCAACATACCCGCGAGTACGCGAATATATGGAGAAAAGCATCGCTTCGGCGAAAGAACGCGGTTATGTGGAAACGATTTTCCATCGGAAGCGTTATCTTCCCGACATTCATTCAAACAATGCCGTTGTTCGTGGATATGCCGAACGAAACGCGATTAATGCGCCCGTACAGGGGAGCGCAGCCGATATTATCAAAGTGGCAATGGTCAGGATTTACCGTCGATTCGAAGAAGAACGGCTGCGTAGCCGGATGATTTTGCAGGTGCACGATGAACTGAATTTCAACGTGTGGAAAGATGAACTGGAACGTGTGCGGCACATTGTTTTGAACGAAATGGAGCACGCCGTCCAGCTGCGCGTACCGCTGATAGCCGATTGCGGAGTCGGCGCAAACTGGCTGGAAGCGCATTGACGGCTACGTATACTTCTCGACGATTCCATCACATGCGTCTTCCAGCAGGTCGAGCACGTGATCAAAGTCCGACGAATCGCCGTAGTAAGGATCGGGCACATGGTCGGCGCGGTGAATACGGCAAAAATCAGTCATGCAGCAGATTTTTTGCCGCGAAGAGTCATCGGGCGCCATGCTCATAAGGTAATGTATGTTGACGTCGTCCATCCCGACGATCCGGTCAAAACGGTAAAAATCATCCGTACGAACAGTTCTTGAGCGAGACGTCAGTTCATATCCCCGCGCAGAGGCCTGCTTGCGCATTCGCGGGTTGGGCAATTCGCCTTCGTGATAACCATACATCCCCGCAGAATCAATCTCGAAGCGGTCGTCCAGTCCCGCCTCGTGTACCTTCTTTTTCAGAATCCCTTCAGCCGCCGGCGAACGGCAGATATTTCCCATACACACGAAAAGTATTTTCAGTTTTTCCATTTCCCCGTTTTTCGGGCAAAACTACATGAAAATTCCGGATTTCCAAGCGTGCATGAATGGAAAAAGTTTTTTTGCAGAAGAAGGTAGTGAATAATCAGTGTCTGTCCGAAAACTGTTAACCTGAGTTCGGGATAAGAAGTACGTTTTTCGCCACAGGGCGTGGGAGACATACACAATGTATTTTCTCGCCACAGGGTGTGGGAAGAATATACACAGTGTATATCCCGACGGGCGCTTCGTTTCAGGATTTTTCGCAAAATAATCCCAAAATGTCCATTAGGATATAACTCATTGATAATGAATATTTATTCTAATGGACACCATTAGAAAATTTGATTTGCAATATACTAATAATCATAGAATTATAGCGCATTAATTCGATGCAAAACGGTAATTTTCGTATGAATTAATGCTAAATGGACAATTTGGG
>JAIRLL010000272.1 GCA_031259505.1 Tannerella sp. | reverse complement strand
TACTCTGCAAATAATTCCTGCAAACTTTCGCTTTCCGTGCGATAGTTCAGATTTGATACGTAAATGTTCATTTTTTTTTGATTTTGGTATAAGTAATTTATTGTGCACTATTTCACGAGCGCGATTTTCACGGCGCTCAAGCCTCTTTCGCCCCGTTCGAGTTCGAAAGTGACCGTATTTCCTTCGGCAATATTAGCCGGCGCGTTGCTGACGTGGAAGAAGTATTTGTCCGTACCGGCTGTGTTCCTGATAAATCCATATCCTTTGTCGGGATTGAAAAATTCTACCTGGCCGTTTAGTACGGGGTCTTCCGTGTCGGTCTGTCTGGGTGTTGAAACGGCTATGCTTGCGGCTTCGACTTCCTGTTTCCTGATCGGGTCGGGCGGCGTGTCGGTGATCACGCCATTCTCGTCCACATAGGCAATCATGTCGTCCAGCGACCCGCTGCCGCTTGCCTTACGCTCTTCTTTGCGCTTCTGTTTGTCTTTACGCTTTTGCTCTTTTTTCTTCTGCAACTCTTTTTTGTTGTACGATATAGCCATTGATGTATTTGCGTTTATATAATTATGTTTTCAGATTTCAGGCAGGGATGGGCACAGCGTTCAGTTTCTTTCCGGTGAGTTTCTGTATGTCTTTCACGATTGCGTATTCTTCCTGCGAACAGAAGGTAAGCGCCGTTCCCCCGTTGCCGGCGCGTCCGGTGCGCCCGATACGGTGGACGTACGTCTCCGCCACGTCCGGCAGGTCGTAGTTGATTACCATTTCGAGGTTGGCGATATCAATGCCCCGTGCGGCGATGTCGGTTGCGATGATGACGTGCGTTTTGCCCGCCTTGAAGTTCGTAAGCGCCCGTTGTCTGGCTCCCTGCGTTTTGTTGCCGTGGATGGCTTCGCAGCCGATGCCCTGGCGGTTCAGCGCCCGGGCTATTTTGTCGGCCCCGTGTTTGGTACGCGAAAAAACAAGCGCCGACCGTTTCTTTTCCTGCAAAATATTCACCAGGAGCTGGCTTTTCTGGGGCTTTTCAACGAAATACAGGCGCTGCTCGATGGTGTCTACCACGGACGATTCGGGAGTGACTTCCACTCTGACAGGTCTGTTCAGGATGGATTTCGACAGGGTTGCAATCGTCTGCGGCATGGTTGCCGAGAAGAAAAGCGTCTGTTTCTGTCGGGGCAGCAGGGGTAGCAGACGTTTGATGTCGTGTATAAAACCCATGTCGAGCATACGGTCGGCTTCGTCCAGCACGAAGTGTTTCACATGATTGAGGGTAATAAATTTTTGACTGATCAGGTCGAGCAGGCGTCCCGGCGTGGCAATCAGTATGTCGACGCCTCGCTTGAGCAAATCGACCTGCGGATTCTGACTCACTCCGCCGAAGATTACCGTATGCCGCAGGCCGGTATATCGGGCATAATCGCTGAAACATTCGTCGATCTGAATGGCCAGTTCACGTGTCGGCGTCAGAATCAGCGCCTGGATATTTCGTGCCGTGCCGGAGAGTTGCATCCGGCTGAGCTGTTGAATGACGGGTATTGCAAAGGCGGCGGTTTTACCCGTTCCGGTTTGCGCAATACCCAGCAGGTCGCGTCCCTGAAGGGCGATGGGAATCGCCTGTTCCTGTACGGACGTAGGCAATGCGTATTCTTTTTTTACCAGAGCTTTCAAGATTGGCTCCGAGATGTTCAATTCTTTAAATGTCATAATTTCCTGACTGCCCCGAAGGCAGTTCGCTGTAAAAATATTTGCGTTACGGTAATGGTGCCATATACACCAATCGCAACTGATTGGTAAATTTTAAACAAGTAAGTTGATTTTGATGCCGATTTTGACGATGGAAAGTTCCGCTAATCAGTAACGGAACAAACATTACGAAGAAAAAAGATGCAATACAAACTTGACTGTTTTCGCCGCAAAGGTACGCAAATAAATGGAAGTTCATCTTATCATTTTGTTTATTTATGGAATATTTTGAAAATACGCGCTGAATTGTGGTTCGAAAAGCCGCTTTTGTGGCTGCGCGCTACATTAAGAAATATCTTAAGGAATGTGGAATTAAGAAAGTGTAACATGTTTCTGGATAGCTTCCTGCTTCGTTCCTCGCAGTTGCAATGACGGGGATGCCATTGTTGCCGGCAATGGCGTCCGCCGTCATTTGCGAGGAGCGCAGCGACGTGGCAATCAGGGACTCTGTTATCTTTCAATCTCATTTTTTTTACCTGCTTAAAATATTATATCTTATTTATTTCATATCCCTAAACACGGTGAGAGTGGAGGAGGACGCGTAAATACCCGGACAGCCTCCTCATGTGGCACATTTGTCGGGATATTTCACTGCGGCGCGTGTTTCTTTCTGTTCTTCCGCCAGAGCTGATACGCATTAATGATATTCTGCCAGATGATGTACGTGGCGGGAGCGAGGGAGATGAGCGGATTGAGGTAGGTTTGCGCCATCCAGAGGGCAAGGATGGTATTTTTTTGTCCCAGTCCCTGTCCCGACGATACCGGATCGCCGTAGCGCCGGCCGATGCGCCGGCCGCCCCAGAACTGTGCGCAGCAAAGAATCAGTGATACGCCGGCCAGACCGAGACCTGTTCTCAGGTTCGAGTGTGCCTGTTT
>JAIRLL010000243.1 GCA_031259505.1 Tannerella sp. | reverse complement strand
CGAACTGCGCTGCGTTTGTTCGGGGTTATGCAAATTCGACGACGAAGGCGTCATCTGCTATCCCATAATGCGGCGGTCAAATTACGCCATATTCAAACATAACAGTTTTTTAATTTAATATGTTTCAATTGTTTTCAGTTGATATAACAGTTTTCGGACAGACGCTAATTATAATTTGTTTGGATGTGTATGAGGTACGCTGATTTCTACGTACCGCATTGAAGCTTACACCTTATTTAATTATTATTCACGTGATTTTCTTTTATGCGAAAGAATTTTGTCTATTCTCTTATATGTCAATTCAAAATAAATCAGTATTTTTGTGCGTGAAAAAAAAGTAAATATCCGAATGACGGTAAAAAAGCAAATAAAGCGCGCGCTGATTTCTGTATATCACAAAGAAGGTCTGGATGCGATAATAAAAAAACTTCATAGCGAAGGAGTTGGTTTTATCTCGACAGGGGGGACAATGGCATATATTGAATCGCTTGGCATACAATGTGATGCTGTAGAAGATTTGACGGGTTATCCGTCCATTCTGGGAGGAAGAGTGAAGACTTTGCATCCGAAGATTTTCGGCGGCATATTGAATCGTCGCGAGAATGCGACAGACCAGGATCAGGTAAAATTATATGATATACCTGAAATTGACCTGGTTATCGTAGACTTGTATCCATTCAGGGATACAGTGGCGTCGGGAGCGGGCGAAGTTGCCGCTATCGAAAAGATAGATATCGGCGGAATATCTCTGATACGTGCTGCGGCCAAGAACTTTAAGGATGTGGTGATTATTGCGTCAAAAGCACAGTATGCGCAGTTCGTGCAGATACTGGAAGAAGATGGCGCGCGAACGACGTTAGAAGAACGTAAATGGTTTGCAAAAGAGGCTTTTGCTGTTTCGTCGGCGTATGATTCGTCCATATTTGAGTATTTTGACGGAGACGCCCGTTCTGCCTTCCGTCTTGCCGAGGATAATCCGATGAGGTTGCGGTATGGTGAAAATCCGCATCAGGAGGGCATTTTCTACGGCCGTTTCGACGATTTGTTCGACCGCCAGTTGCCTGGCAAGGAAATTTCGTACAACAATCTGCTCGATATAGATGCGGCGGTGACATTAATAGATGAATTTGAAGATATTACGTTTGCCGTACTGAAGCATAACAACGCATGTGGCATTGCATCCCGGCCGACAACGCTCGAAGCGTGGAACGATGCGCTGGCAGGCGACCCGGTTTCGGCCTATGGCGGTATACTGGTTACCAATGGAGTGATTGACAGGGATGAGGCAGAAGCAGTCAACAAGATTTTCTTCGAAGTGATTATTGCGCCCGATTATACCATCGAAGCGATTGAGACGTTGCAGCAGAAAAAGAATCATATTATCCTGCTGCGAAAAAATGGAGCGCTGCAAAAGCGGCAATACCGTTCGCTGCTGAATGGGACACTGGTGCAGGACAGGGATTTGAACATTCAAACGGCTGTCGATTTGGAACCGATGACGAAAAAGGTTCCCGACAAGCGCGAGATGGACGATTTGCTGTTTGCCAACAAGGTAGTAAAGCACAGCAAGTCAAATGCTATTACATTAGTTAAAAACAGGCAGTTATGCGCCAGTGGGGTAGGGCAGACGTCGCGAGTCGATGCATTGAAGCAAGCCATTGAGAAAGCAAAGTCGTTCGGTTTCGACCTGAGAGGCGCCGTGATGGCTTCGGATGCGTTCTTTCCATTTCCTGATTGTGTTAAAATTGCAGACCAGGCGGGCATTACCTCCGTTATCCAGCCGGGAGGCTCTATCAGAGATGACCGTTCGACGGCTTACTGCGATGCGCACGGCATGAGTATGGTAAAAACAGGAGTGAGACATTTTAAACATTAAAAATAAATAGATTAAGATATGGGATTATTCTCTTTTACACAAGAAATCGCCATTGATTTGGGCACGGCTAATACGATTATCATATGCGATGATAAGATAGTAGTAGATGCGCCATCTGTAGTGGCATTGGACCGTCGGACGGATAAAGTGCTCGCCGTAGGAGAGCAGGCTCGCAGAATGTATGAGAAGACGCATGAAAATATACGTACAATCAGACCGTTGCGTGATGGAGTTATTGCGGATTTCTATGCTGCCGAGCAGATGATTCGCGGCATGATCAAGATGATTAATTTCAAGAATCACTGGTTTTCGCCGCCTCTCCGAATCGTTGTTTGTATCCCGTCGGGGAGTACGGAAGTAGAGATGCGCGCCGTGCACGATTCGTCGGAACATGCAGGCGGGCGGGAAGTATATATGATATATGAACCAATGGCGGCCGCGCTGGGGATTGGGCTGGATATTGAGGCTCCCGAAGGTAATATGATCGTAGATATCGGAGGCGGGACGACTGAGATAGCCGTCATTTCGTTGGGCGGCATCGTCTCGAACAAGTCAATTCGTATTGCAGGCGATGATCTGACGGCAGATATTATGGAATATATGCGTCGCCAGCACAATATGAAAGTGGGCGAAAGTACGGCAGAACGTATTAAAATCAACGTCGGGTCGGTGTTGACGTCGCTGGAAAATCCGCCGGAAGACTATGTGGTTCACGGCCCGAACCAGATGACGGCGCTTCCGATGGAAGTTCCCATTTCGTATCAGGAAATTGCGCATTGCTTAGACAAGTCCATTTCGAAGATGGAAGTAGCTATTCTGAGCGCTTTGGAGCAAACGCCTCCCGAACTGTATTCGGATATTGTGCATAACGGTATCTATCTGGCCGGCGGCGGCGCGCTGATGAGAGGCCTGGCCAAGCGCTTCACCGATAAAATAAATATCCGGTTCCATGTGGCCGACGATCCGTTGCACGCCGTTGCCAAAGGAACAGGTATTGCACTGAAGAATATTGACAAATTCAAATTCCTGATTAAGTAATTCTTAAAAAGGGCTAAGAATTGCCATCCGGCGATTCGTTTTGCTGCTGTGGAATGCCGGACAGACCGGTATGAGATATATTTTTCGATTATGCAAAGGCTGCTTGAGTTTCTTTTCAAAAAAAGGCACTGGTTCGTTTTTATCGTGTGCGAGGTTATATCGGCTATGTTTATATATCAATATAATGCGTATCACCGGAATGTAATCTTCAGTTCGGCGAATACCGTCACCGGATATGCGTCTTCCATTTACAATTACGGAGCATCGTACATTAAACTGCGCGATGACAACCAGATATTGTTTGAACGGAACAGTATGCTCGAAATGGAATTATTTGACCTTCGCCAGCAGATACAGACACTTAAAGCCAACATGTTATCGTTCGACAGCATTATGGTGGCCACCGACGCTGCCGAATATAGCTACATCACGGCACAAGTGGTGAATAACAGTATATCAGGATATTTAAACTATATTACCATTAACAAGGGTCTGAAGGACGGCGTTGCGGCGGATATGGGTGCGGTTTCCATTTATGGCATAGTGGGCATTGTCTCCACCGTCGGCGACCATTTTTCGGTTATTATCCCGATATTGAATCCCAAATCCAGGATTAGTTGCAAATTATACAGGGGCGACTATTATGGGACACTGTCGTGGGACGGTCGTGATGTGCGGTATGCGAATCTGGAAGAATTGCCGCTTCATGCAGAGTTTCAGGAAGGAGATACGGTGGTGACAAGCGGTTATTCAACGGTATTTCCGCCCGGCGTAGTAGTGGGAACGGTTGTCGGAATGGATGACAGCCGTTCCCATAATTTTTATTCGCTGAAGGTGAAGCTGGCGACTGATTTTCGGAAGCTTAAAGCAGTAAGGATATTAAAAAGCGCATACTGGCAGGAACGCCTGGCAATAGAACAAAAAGCAAGGGAAAATGATTAAAAGCATATTCGGCATAGTTGTCAAATTTCTTATTTATATAACATTGCAGGTGTTGCTGTTGAATAATCTGCATTTGTTCGGAGTCGCTACGCTGTTTTTGTACGTGTATGTGATAATCAGAATACCGATAAATTTCACGCGTTCGCAGGTGATTGTGATTGCATTCTTGCTTGGGTTGATTATAGATATGTTTACCAACACATTGGGTATGCATGCGGCGGCATGTGCGTTGGCCGGCTTTTTCCGCGAGCCGTTGCTGAAAGCATATACCGAGCGCGAGATGCTCGAAGAAGGTGTGCCTTCGTCTCGTCGGTTAGGCTGGAGCGCTTACATTAAATTAACGCTTTCCGTCGTGATACTGCATCATGTTACCTTGTTTTTGATTGAATCGCTGTCGCTTTCTGACCCGCTTTTTTTGATGCTTCGCATTGTGGCGAGTGTGATTCTGACCTCAATATGCATATTTATAATAGAATTGTTTAATATATTAAAGAAAAGTGAGACCGCCTAAACGGACATATATTTATAGAGAAAGACAAATCGTGGTTATCGCTTCTGTGTTTTTTGTCCTTCTGATTTTTGCGGCGCGACTGTTTTATCTGCAGATCATTGATGATGAGTATAAACAGTGGGCAGACAGCAATGCTTTTCTGAAAAAGACGCTGTATCCTGCACGAGGCGTCATTTACGACCGTAACGGGAAACTGTTGGTATACAATCAGCCTGCGTATGATGTTATGTTGATTATGAGGGAAATAAACGCTTTTGACACACTCGATTTCTGTAAAGCGTTCGGTATCACGAAAGAATTTTTCATCAGGCGAATCAATGGCATCAAAGACCGGAAACAGAATCCGGGCTATTCTTCGTATGTGCCACAAGTATTTATTAGCCAGTTGTCTACAAATGAATATGGCATGTTTCAGGAAAAGCTCTACAAGTTTCCCGGGTTTTATATCCAGAATCGAACTATTCGCGAATACGGGTATCCCAATGCTGCATTGCTGCTGGGAAATATCGGCCAGGTCGATCGTAAAGATATTGAAAATGACAGATACTATACGAGCGGCGATGATTCGGGACGTTCCGGAGTCGAATATTCGTATGAAAAGATTTTGCGGGGAGAAAAAGGCGTTGAAGTATTGTTGCGCGACGTGCATGGCCGTATTCAAGGAAAATACGAACAGGGCAGCCGTGACGTTGTTCCGGTTTCGGGAAAAAATATAACGCTTGCCATAGACATTGATCTTCAGGCGTATGGCGAACTGTTGATGAAGAATAAAAGAGGTAGCATTGTGATGATAGAACCGTCGACGGGCGAAGTGTTGTGTATGGTTTCGTCGCCCTCGTACGACCCCGGCTTGCTGGTCGGCCGTCAGCGCGGACAGAATTATGCAGCGCTGGAAAACGATCCGCATAAGCCGCTGTTCGACCGTTCGATTATGGGGCGCTTCTCTCCCGGTTCTACCTACAAGCCGGCGCAAGGGCTTGTGTTTCTGCAGGAAAATGTGATTACACGGGATAAAATGTATACATGTGCGCATGGATATACGTTTCGTAGCGGCAAGCCTGCATGTCATGGACATGCGTCGCCGCTCAATTTGATAACAGCGCTGTCGACATCCTGTAATTCCTATTTTTGCTGGGGATTGCATGACATGCTGGATAGCCGGAAATTTTATCCGACAGTGCAGGAAGCATACGATGTGTGGCGAAATCACATGATTTCAATGGGATACGGTAACCGGCTGGGTATTGATTTGCCCGGTGAATACAGAGGTTATGTCCCTGACAGCAAGTTCTATGACAATTTTTACAAAAAGCGCTGGTATTCCAGTACAATCATTTCGATAGCGATAGGGCAGGGTGAAATTTCAACAACTCCGCTTCAAATCTGCAACCAGGCGGCAACCATTGCAAATAGAGGATATTATATTGTTCCTCATGTGGTTAAGGCAATAGAGAACGATGTGCAGGATACGCTTTATACACAAAAAAAACGGACAACCATCGACCGGTTACATTATGAAACGATAGCTGAAGGTATGCGTAACGCCGTGTCTAACGGAACATGCTATGGGCTAAATCTCAGGGATATAGAAGTTTGTGGAAAGACAGGTACGGTTGAGAATGTGCATGGCAAGGATCATTCGGCATGTATGAGTTTTGCTCCGTACAAAGATCCGAAGGTTGCTATTTCGGTGTATGTAGAAAACGGCGGTTTTGGCGCTTCAAATGCCATTCCGATTGCGCGGCTGATGTTGGAGAAATTTTTTTACGGCGAAGTCAAACCCGAAACGAAGTATCTGGAAACGGAAATTATTAACAGAGTGATATTGCCTTCCAATGTACAATAGAGATGCAAATATTTGGACATCTGTCGATTGGATAACGATTGGATTGTATGTGGCGATGGTCGCGGCAGGCTGGTTGAGTATCTGTGGCGCCAGTTACGAATACGACAAGGCTGGACTGTTTGATCCTTCGGGGCGTCCCGGTTCGCAATTGATATGGATTGGGACATCGTTTGTTATTGCGTTTGTGATTTTGATGCTGGACAAGGACTTTTTCGAGACATTTTCATTTCCGATATTTGGCCTCATCATTCTGGTATTGATTATTACGATTTTTGTAGCGCCGGACATCAAAGGATCCCGCTCGTGGCTGGTGATGGGGCCGTTGCGCGTGCAGCCTGCTGAATTTGCCAAGTTTGCTACGGCATTGGCTTTAGCCAAATTTATGAGCACATATAACTTCAATTTGCTGACAGTAAGGAGTTTTTTGACAGTATGTCTGCTTGTTTCCGTGCCGATAGGGTGTATCCTGTTGCAAAAGGAGACCGGTTCGGCGCTGGTTTATCTTGCTTTTGCTTTGATGCTTTATCGCGAGGGGATGTCAGGCTTTATTTTGGTGGCGACTATATGTGTCGTTACTTTTCTGGTGATTGTGATGAAATTCGGCGATGACATGGTTGCGGGGAATACACCTGCGGGCGAACTGATTGTATCCTTGCTGATTCTTCTGATAATGATTTTTATGACATATCTTATCCGCCGCGACAGGATGGTGATGCGTATCATTCTGTATCTGGTTATTTTAGCGTCGCTGTCAGGTTTCATAGTGTCGTTGTTTATCCCCGTTAATTTTGTTTGGATAATTGTCGGGCTTATTGGCGTCATTGCGTTGTTCCTGATTTTTACGGCAGTTAAGAATCTGATATGGCGCTATGTTTTAATATCTTTGTTTTCAATGCTTTCTCTCTGTTTTATGTATTCTGTTGATTATGTATTTGAAGATGTTCTGGAATATCATCAGCAGATGCGTATCAGGGTAGCGCTGGGGCTGGAAGACGACCCCACGGGCGCAGGTTATAACGTAAACCAGTCCAAGATAGCTATCGGTTCGGGCGGATTTTTGGGAAAAGGATTTCTGAACGGTACGCAGACCAAGTTGAAGTATGTCCCGGAGCAAGATACCGATTTCATTTTCTGCACGGTAGGCGAGGAGTTTGGTTTCTGGGGTTCATTGCTGGTCTTGAGCCTTTTCGGGGCGCTTGTCATACGGCTGATTATTTTGTCGGAGAGGCAGGATACGGCATTTGGGCGCGTGTATGGGTATAGTGTGGCCTCGATTTTCTTTTTCCATGTGCTGATCAACATCGGCATGGTAACGGGATTGACACCGGTAATAGGCATTCCCTTGCCGTTTTTCAGTTATGGCGGATCTTCGCTTTGGGGGTTTACTATCCTGCTATTCATATTTTTACGGACTGATGCCGGACGTAAGGAAGTGCGTTAGTCGACTTTTTCAATGGTCAACCCGATTTCTTCAATCCCTTTCAGACGACTGTCTCTCATTCCCTGTCTGATACAGAACGTATACTGCCCCGTATGCGTAAAAGTATGGCCGATGCGTACGGGAATACTCAGATGGAAGATGGAAATGCCTGTACCATACCATTTTCCGAAATCGTCTGCCAACTGGTATTCTATTGTGTCGCGTTGAACGGGGCCGAGTGGCTGCTCTTCAGCACAAAACAGCCAAAGATTTTGATAGGGGTACAAGTTGTTGTTGCGCACATGGATATAAAAATTGTAATGTGAGGAAATATCATCAATGCTGTAGGTAAAATAAAACTCTTTTTCCTTGCTCCAAACATCTTCGACTATTTGATACCGGTCATAAAAAAAAGTCGTTTGCGAGCAGGAGAAAATGCTTGCGGAGAGGCAAAAAGACAATAAAACTTTGTGTATGGAATTGCTCATTTCCCGGATTTTTTTTCACGTATTTAGCGAGCGGTGTGCACCCCCGCGGGCATGTCTCTTTTCGTCGCGACTGTTTTTGTGCGTGTTCTCATTCCTGCTTCCTTTTTTCTTTTTTTTCTTTTTCTTTTTCACGGAGTCGAAACGGCTTACGCTGTCTTCCAGAATGTCATGCGACTCTATCTTCCCGGCCTCTTTTTTTGCAACGGATTCGGGTTCCAGCGTGGCGGGTTTTATTCCCTTTCTGTTCAGGTGAATAATTTCGGACGCACGTTCCGCCGTGATACTCTTCAGGTTTATGCCCAGTACTTTGTCCGTCGAATAGGATATTTCCTTTTTGAGGATGTCGGTTTTAAAATGATAGTAAGTATTGTCTTGCGTTTCCAGCGGGATTTTGCGCGGAGGCAACTGTTTCCGGACTTCCATGTATGTATCGACCTCGTAATTATAGCAGCATTTCAGTTTGGCACATTGACCTGCCAACTTCTGCGGATTCATGGAAATATCCTGAAAACGGGCGGCATCTGTCGCTACAGACACGAAATTTGTCATCCACGAAGAGCAACAGAGTTCGCGCCCGCAGGGCCCGATTCCTCCGATTCGTCCCGCTTCCTGACGAGCGCCAATCTGCTTCATTTCGATACGTACCTTGAACGTTTCTGCCAGTACTTTGATGAGTTGGCGAAAGTCAACACGCACATCTGAAATATAATAGAATATGGCTTTGCTTCCGTCTCCCTGATATTCCACATCGCCGATTTTCATGTCCAGTTTCAAGTCGGCGGCAATTTGGCGCGAGCGGATCATGGTTTCATGTTCTTTCGCCTTAGCTTCATTATATTTGTCTATATCCGGCTGTTTGGCAATACGATAGACTTTTCTGGGTTCCTGGTCGTAACGGTATCGCATCTTGCGCATTTGCAGCAGCACCAATTTGCCGGTCAGTGTAACCATGCCGATGTCGTGTCCCGGGCCGGCCTCTACGGCGACGATATTGCCTTTTTCCAGCGGGATTCTGGCTTCGTTCAGGTAATAATTTTTGCGCGTGTTTTTGAATTGTACTTCTATGAAACCGGTGGCGCCCCCGGCTGCCGGAAGGTCACATAACCAATTGTATGTGTTCAGTTTGTTGCGACAAGCCCTGGCACAGCCTTTCTTGCACAGGGCGCAACAGCCATTTATGTTTTGTACAAAATCCATCTGTCAGAAGATCATTTGTTAAGCAAATGATATTTGGCAAAAAGATGGTGAATGGCATTCATTGCAAAATCCAACTGCTCAAAAGAATGTGTTGCCATCAGCGAGAATCGAATTAATGTGTCCTGCGGTGCAACGGCAGGCGCAACGACAGGATTCACAAAGATACCGGTGTCGAACAGTTCTTTTACAATCAGGAAAGTCAAATCGTTATTGCGTATGAACAGTGGGATGATCGGTGTTTCGGTATGACCTGTTTCACAGCCCATCCGACGAAATCCGTCTAATGCATAATGTGTCAGTTTCCAGAGATGTTCGATGCGTTCAGGTTCATTGAGCATGATATCAAGTGCGGCAGAAGCCGCCGCCGTTGCAGCAGGCGTACTGCTCGCGCTGAAAATATAGGAACGCGAATGATGGCGGAGATAATCAATTATTTCATAATCGGATGCAATGAATCCGCCTATCGAGGCAAATGATTTGCTGAACGTTCCCATAATCAAATCGACGCTGTCCGTCACGCCGAAATGTTCGCATGTGCCGCGTCCCTGTTTTCCGAGCACGCCGAGTCCGTGCGCTTCGTCTACCATGACGTAGGCGTCATATTTGCGGGCAAGCCGCACGATTTCAGGTAAATTGGCAATATCTCCTTCCATGCTGAAAATGCCGTCGACAACAATCAGTTTAATTTTGCCTTCTTCGCATTTTAGGAGTTGCTTTTCCAACGAATCCATATCGTTATGCCTGTATTTCAGTTTAGTAGAGAATGACAGCCGGTGTCCTTCGATGATGGATGCATGGTCCAGTTCGTCCCAGAGTATATAATCGTCGCGCCCTGTCAGGCAGGATACGACGCCCAGATTTACCTGGAATCCTGTGGAATAGATGATTGCATCGTCTTTTCCGACAAATTCGGCCAATCTTTTTTCCAGTTGAAGATGCAAATCCAGCGTTCCGTTGAGATAGCGGGAGCCGGCGCACCCTGTCCCATATTTACGTGTGGCTTCGATCGCTGCTTCCTTCACTTTAGGATGGTTTGTTAAGCCCAGATAGGCATTAGAGCCGAACATCAATACTTTCTTTCCATTGATAATCACTTCCGTATCCTGATCGCTTTCAATCGAACGAAAATACGGATATATTCCTGCAGCCTTCGCTTCCCGGGCTTGCCGGAGGAGGTCGGTTTTAGCTAATTTTGCTTGTAATGGTCTCATTATATTCTATTTATTGCTTGGTTTGTTTGCTTTCATCTTCACTTCGTTCCAATGAATGCTCATGTCGATTTATTAGTATTTCGTAAAATCCGATGCAAATGTAGAGAAAAAAATGGGATTTTCGTATTAAATTCGGATATAATATGATTTTCCCGGTTAAAGATAATGAATAAAGGCAGAAGTTCTGCGTATTGCAAAAGAATAAAAACCGTCAGTCCAAATAAAATTCCAAAGTCAGTGTTTTATATGCCGCCGTACGTTGATGACGGGTATTTTCGAGTATGAGCATGTCGATTTTTGCCGGAGGTTGCGGCTGCGGCGAAAATTCTATCAGTAGCCGTTTCGGTTGTGCGCCTTCGACGGGAATCACGTGCGTCTGGCGGATACAGTAAAGTTTGTTTTGCGCCGCCTGCTGTAATACTTCTTTTTGCTGCAGAAACGGTAAAATGAGTGCGATACGGCCTTCCGGCGTCAATATTCGGCGGCTTTTCGCAAGCAGGACAGTTGTAGACAATTCGTCGCTGTGGCGGGCGATACTCCGTTTTGTTTCAGGACATTTGAGCGACTGCACGAAGTAGGGTGGATTGGATACAATTAAATCGTACGGACGGCTGACTGTCTTTGCAAATGTTTGAAAAGTAGTGTGATGGACGTGAATTTGCCGGGCGAATGGCGATGCCGAAACGTTATCGGAGGCTTGCAGGCACGCATCCGCGTCCATTTCGACGGCATCAACTGTCGCTTCGTTGCAGCGCTGCGCAATCATCAGGGCGACAAGTCCTGTCCCCGTACCTATATCCAATATGCGGCAACATGCAGCAACGTTTGCCCATGCACCGAGCAGTGTGCCGTCGGTGCCTACTTTCATGGCACACTTGTCGTGCCGTATCGTAAACCGTTTGAAGCGGAAATATGGATTCGACATATTTATTTTTCAATAACGCCGCCAAAGTTACTGTGTTTTTCGTAAAAGTCGTAACTTTGGCATTTAATTTGTAGCAGTATATTCCATATGGACATAAAAAGAATTGGAAAATTGTATTTGGATGATGATTTCGATGATGCAAATGATGCTGCAGATATTGTCATGCCGATTTTGATGGAATGTGATAAGGATGATGATTTCCTGGAAGGTATTGAAAAAGTGGGAGAAGAATTGCCTGTTTTGCCTTTGCGCAATATGGTTTTATTTCCCGGCGTAGCCATGCCGGTGATAATAGGGCGTACCAAGTCGATGCGACTAATCAGGGACGCAACCCACCGGAAACGGATGATTGGCGTAACCTGTCAGAAAGAGACCGATACGGAAGACCCTTCACTTTCTGATTTATACAACATTGGCGTGGTGGCGGAAGTTCTTCGCATCCTGGAGTTGCCGGATGGTTCAACAACGGTGATCCTGCAGGGTAAAAAGCGCTTTTTGCTGCATGAACTGATTGAGACGGAACCGTTTATGGTTGGCCGTATTTCTCTGTTGGATGATAAGTTTCCCCGAAAAAACGACCGCGAATTTGAAGCTTTGCTTTCGACGATTAAAGACCTTACCATCAAAATGCTGATAGCGTCGGGCGATCCTCCGAAAGACTTGATTTTTTCGATACGCAACAACCGGAACCAGCTCTTCCAGATTAACTTCTCGTGTTGCAATCTTATTTCCCAGTCGGTGGAAAGGCAGGAACTGCTGGCAGTTAACGACCTGAAAGATCGCGCGTATCGTTTGCTGTTTCTGCTGAATCGTGAATATCAACTGATTGAATTGAAAGCATCCATTCAAATGAAGGCGCATGAAGACATCAACAAGCAGCAGAAAGAATATTTCCTGCAGCAGCAAATCAAAGCCATTCAGGAAGAGTTGGGCGGGAATATCAACGACATGGAGATCAAATCCTTTCGCGAAAAGGCAATCAGGAAAAAGTGGTCTAAAGAAACGGCAGAAATCTTCGAAAAGGAGTTAGGCAAACTGGAAAGACTGCATCCCCAATCGCCCGATTATTCCATGCAGTTTCAGTATGTACAGACGATTATCTCACTTCCGTGGGATGAATACAGCAAAGATAATTTCAATCTGCACCGTGCACAGCGGATCTTGGACCGCGATCATTACGGAATGGAAAAGGTGAAAGAACGTATTATCGAGCATCTTGCTGTTCTGAAGCTGAAAAAGGATTTGCGTTCGCCGATACTTTGTCTGTACGGCCCTCCCGGGGTGGGCAAGACGTCGCTGGGGAAATCAATTGCCGAGGCGCTGAACAGAAAATACGTGCGCGTCTCATTGGGCGGTCTGCATGACGAAGCTGAAATACGCGGACACAGAAGAACATACATAGGCGCAATGGCAGGGCGCATTATTCGGAACCTGCAAAAAGCAGGCGCCTCGAATCCTGTTTTTATCCTGGACGAGATCGATAAAGTTGGAAATGATTTCAAGGGCGACCCTGCTTCGGCTTTGCTCGAAGTGCTTGATCCCGAACAAAACAGCACGTTTCACGATAATTATCTTGATATTGACTACGATTTGAGCAAGGCGCTGTTTGTTGCGACGGCCAATAACCTGGCCACAGTTTCACAACCTTTGCTGGACCGCATGGAGTTGATTGAAGTCAGCGGGTACATTATTGAAGAAAAAGTGGAGATAGCCATTAAACATCTTATCCCAAAGCAGATGAAAGTGCATGGCATTCCAAAGGGCGCCGTGAAGTTTCATCGGAAAGCGGTCTGTGAAATGATCGAGTCTTACACGCGTGAGAGTGGCGTCCGCGAATTGGAGAAAAAGATTGCCAAAATCATGCGCAAACTGGCGCGCAAACTTGCTTCGGACGAAGCGATTCCTGAAATCATCCATATCGATGATTTGAAGGAATATC
>JAIRLL010000185.1 GCA_031259505.1 Tannerella sp. | reverse complement strand
GCTGATAATAAGCAAATAACGAAACATGTCACTGGCAGGTACGAAGCAATCCGGAACTTTGCTATCTTCCAATCTCACTTTTTTACTCGCTTAAAGTATTACATCTTAGCCGTCGCTTTCAGTTATTCATTCATTCGTCCCACTGCCGGAACGGCCGTTGCGCCAGCATGGCATTGAAGTACTTCGCCTCGCCGGTGACTTCGCGACCGAGCCATGCGGGGCGGTCGAAAGGCTCGTCTTCGGAGTCGAGTTCTATTTCCGCGATAATCAGACCTTCGCTGTCGCCATGAAACACATCGACTTCCCAGACGCGGTTGCCGGCGGCGATTCGGTGTCGCACCTTACTGATGACTCCCGGCAGACACAGTTTCAGCATCTCTTCCGCATCGGCCGGCGGTATCGGCGTTTCAAATTCGTATCGGCTCCAGCCGCGTGCGTTCGGGGCGCTCTTTACGTTCAGAAAGGCTTCAGCGCCGCTTATTCGCACACGCACCGTCCTTTCCTTATCGGCGCAGAGATAGCCCTGCACGATTTCCTCACTGCTGACGACGAATGGCATGAAGTCGCCATCGACCAGAAACTTGCGTTCGATTTCCTGCGCCATGCCTATCTTATTTTCACGAGCGTTGCGCCGAAGCCGTATTCCTTGAACGAAGCGTCCTGAAACGTATACGATTTGTAATGTGTTTTCAACTCCTTCTCTATTGCGGTGCGCAGGACGCCTTCGCCTTTTCCGTGGATAAAGACAATCCGCTGCCCTTTCTTCCCGGCGTATTGCTTCAGCGTCTCGCGAAACTTGTCTAATTGATAGTTGAGCATGTCCGAAGCGGTCATGCCTCGCGTGTCGTCGAGCAGTTGGCCGATATGCAGATCGACTTCTACTACCGGATCGCCGGCTTTTTTGTGGCGGGGAGCGGGCGGCGGCGTTTTTTGTTCGTCGTCCTGTTTTTTCCGGAGCATGGCCTCCTGAATCTCCGTTGCCGGGACGAGCAGCGTCTTCTCCGGCACATCCGAACGTACGACCGGTATGATCAGCGCATCTTCGTCGAAATATTCATTTTCCGTGAAGCAGTGCCGTTTGTAGAATTTCACCGTGTCGAGACGCAACTCGATCGAAAAGGCGTTTTTCAGGGCAAACGGTCTGTTTTTCTTGAAGGCAATCATCTGTATGCATACACGTTCCATGCTGTTCAGGTCTTCTTTGGGAAATTCTTCCATGAACAGTTTGGTATGGGGTTCTATCAGCCCGTGGAAGCGGCTTTCGCAACTGCTGTTGTTGCGGAGCATATAGTTGAAGTACAGATAATAGTTGCTTTCGTTGATGAAATATATTTCGTAGCGGCCGCACAGCAGCGCCTTCGGGTCGACAGGCAGGCAGGCGAGGAACACGTTGAGCCGTTCGCCGCCTGGCGTCTCCATGACGTTGCGGATCTGCGCTTCGGGCGCCGGCGCGCTTTTCTGCGGTTTTGCAGGCGGTTCGCCGGCAGGCAGACGGCTGTCGCGCATGGCGTCGTCGCCGCTACCTGTCACGACACACTCGCTGATGGCTACCGGAAAGTCGAATCCGCTCTCGTCTTCTACCAGTACGATGTTTTTACCCTGAAAAGCCTTGACTATGCCGCCGCCTACGCTGTTGAGGAATCGCACCCTGTCGCCTGTTTTTATCATTGAGATGTTTTTGCCTGCAAATGTCGCTGCCGTCTGTTTGCTTCTGTTATTTGCCGTCGGCATCGGATTCTTGCCTGCGCTGTCCGTGCCGCTGTGCGATGACGTGGTTGTAGCGCGTGATAAAGGCATTGAGCCGGTCGATAAAGGGCGCGAACTGCTCCGGCCCGTTTACGATACAGAGGGCTTCGATGCGTTCGACGATTTGACGGTAGACGTCGTCGAGTTCGTTCCTGACCGACTTGACCCGGATTTTCGGCCGCGTGGCGACTTCCTCATTGCGCGCCTTGACGAGCGTTTCGTAGGCGTCGTTGCGCATGGACAGTTCTTTGACCCATTCGGTCAGTCCGAGCGTGGTGACGAATCCGGCATACTGGCCTTCGAGTTCCTGTATGAAGTTGTAGAGTCCGGCCGTTTCTTCGTTGGGCGCCTTGCGTGCAAGATTGCCGAAGCGGTCGAGGAGAATCGTCAACTGGCGAGCGGCTTCGCTCTGTTTCGGATCGTAGTGATAGAGGGCTGCGCGAATGGTGTTATTCAGCCCGTGAAAGGTCTGATCGCGCAAATGGTCGGCTTCCGTCATCTTTTCCGTTTCGGGACTTTTGCGGATGATTTCGATTGCCACATCGGCATCGGCATAGAGTTTCAGGAACTGCACAAACAGTTCCACAATAAACAGCGCTTCGGCTGTGAACAATACAATCAGGTCGCGGATTTCAGTCATAAACTGAAACCATTCTTCGTTGCGAAGAGCAGCTAAATTAATACGTACGATTTTCATTTCTCTAAATATTTAAATATGGTAAAATTATCGGTTGAATACAGGTGTTATTCGCAGAAGAACTGACGGGTTTTCTCCGCAATGCGGGAAAACAGTTCGTGAGGAATAATAAACAAAATATAATTGTCCTGCAAAGACACAAAGCCCCCAAAGTTCTTTCCCGGTGTTCTTTGCGGGATACAGTTATGTGATAAACTGTTTGTTTTTCATCCCTCAAAGGGCTGCGGAACGGTTTCTTAAAGCTAAGAAAGTATCTCGAAGGGCTGCGGAACGGTTTTTCAATGTCGAGACGCCGGTCGACATTCCAAAACATCTCCGGCGCATCACAGGCGCGTCCGGCCGGAGAAAGTCTCTGCCCGCAAACCGGAAAAGCCGGAGAAAACCTGCTGTCGCAAGCGCTCCCGCCGCTGTGAGAAGAAGAGAAAAAGGATTTTTTGCTCCTTTCTTCATACATATTTCCGTATATATCGAAATATTCCGCTGACATGAATATCAAATGAAAAAATAATAAACTCAAATTCGGGGGCAAATATAACAAGAATTATTCGAGTAGGGAAAAGATTCGGCCATAAAAATAAAAATTTGCAGTATTCATTTTTATATCTTACATTTGTCCGGCAAAACGAAGTATCAATATTATAAAACGATATGAACATTTTATTATTAGGTTCGGGAGGGCGTGAACATGCGCTGGCATGGAAGATGTCACAGAGCAAGAAGCTTGACACACTGTATATTGCGCCCGGAAATGCGGGGACAGCCTTACTGGGTATCAATGTTCCCATCAAGGTAAACGATTTTCAGCGACTGGGGGAATTTGTGATTGAGTATCATATCAATATGGTAGTGGTCGGCCCCGAGGATCCGCTGGTAAACGGTATTTATGATTATTTCAGGCGCAATGCCCAGTTGGCATCTGTGCCTGTAATAGGGCCGAGCCGTGAAGGTGCGCTTCTGGAAGGCAGCAAGGATTTTGCCAAGGCGTTCATGATGCGGCATCATATCCCTACGGCACGCTATCTGAGCGTTTCGGAATCCAATTTTGCCGAAGGCGCGGCGTTTCTCAACCGCCTGTCGCCGCCCTATGTGCTGAAAGCCGATGGCCTGGCCGCGGGCAAGGGCGTACTGATTGTCGACACGCTGAAGAAGGCGAAAATCGACCTGCGGGCAATGCTGAAAGGCCTGTTCGGCGCGGCAAGCAAAAAGGTGGTGATCGAGGAATTTCTTTCCGGCGTGGAATGTTCGGTCTTCGTGCTTACCGACGGGACGGACTACAAAATACTGCCCGTAGCGAAGGACTACAAGCGCATCGGCGAAGGCAATACCGGGCTGAATACGGGAGGGATGGGTTCCGTGTCGCCCGTATCATTTGCCGACGAAGCGTTCATGCGGAAAGTGGAAGAGCGCGTCATCCGCCCTACCGTTGAAGGACTGAAGGCCGAAAACATAAGCTACAAGGGATTTATTTTCTTCGGGTTGATCAGTGTGCAGGGCGATCCGTACGTGATTGAATACAATTGCCGTATGGGCGATCCCGAGACGGAAGCGGTAATGCTCCGGCTGCAAAGCGACCTGGTGGATTTGCTTGAGGGCGTGGCCGCCGGTACCCTGTCGCAATGCACGCTCGTCGAAGACGTGCGCCACGCCGCTACGGTCGTGCTGGTCAGCGGCGGCTATCCGGGAGACTATGAGAATGGGAAAGTGGTGGCAGGACTTGACAAAGTGACGGAAAGCATCGTTTTTCATGCCGGGACGACGGATGTTGATGGCCTGGTGTTCACCTCCGGCGGTCGAGTACTGGCCGTATCATCGTATGGCGCGACAAAAGAAGAAGCCCTGGAGAAATCATACAGCAGCGCGGAGATTATCCGTTTCGACAGGAAATATTTCCGTCGCGACATTGGATTTGATATTTGAAGCGCAGCCATGGATTATGCCTTCCGGAGAACATACGGCAGAGAACTGAAATCGAAACTGTCGCAATGGCATACCGTGACAATGACACTTGTCATCTGCGCTGTCAGCCTGTTGTTTGCCTATCAGTATTCCGGTGATTATTCTACCGCGGCAGATGCGGATGCGACGCTGCTGTGGCGTCTTATTTCAAGTTTGATGACGGACAGTACCCTTACGGGCATTTCAGGCGCCGTCATCCTGACCGTTACCGCATTGATGCAGCAGCGAGCGAACTACCACATGACCCTTATCCGCCACAAAACGAAACTGCCCTTCCTTCTGTTTTTCCTGCTGGGCAGCACGAACGTGGGATTTCTGCCTGTACGCCCGGCATCAGTCGCCATGCTTTTCTTTATCCCCGCACTGTTCGAACTGTTCAAGTCTCAGGAACGCATGGAATCGCCAAGGGCTTTCAATGCAGCAGCCCTGTTCGGCTTCGGCAGCCTGATATGGGTGCAGTTGCTTTGGTTCATACCTGTCTACTGGTACGGCATGTATAAATTCAAACTGCTTGGCACGAGAAATCTGCTGGCTATCCTGCTCGGCGTTTTGACGGTCTACGGGTTTGTGCTGGGTTTGTGTGTCTGGCAGCGCGACTTTACGGCGCTCACCGTCTCTGTTCATCAACTGGCAGCCATCGACATGTCTTCCCCGCAAGATTTGATGCGCAATTTTCAGTGGATGACAGCGACAGGCATTTTCCTGCTGCTACTTGCCATTTCACTGTACATCCGCTTTCAGGGATTTGCGAGCGCGCCGCACACGCGCCGGATACTTTCGTTCCTGCTTTTCTTCGCAGTGTATGCCTTCGCGCTCCTTTTTCTATACAGCAAGCTGTATTTTTCCGATGTGCTCTATTTTATGTACATGCCGGCATCGCTCATTTTTGCCTGCTACTTTTCCAGCAAACACGGCGTGGCTGCATTCCTGCTGTATTACACCTTCCTTGTGTTCATGTTTCTGTCGGCGCTCATGCAGATATGGGCTCTTTGAATAACTGAATTCAGAACTCCTGACCTGCTAAGGGATGCGAAATAAATAAGATATAATACTTTAAGCGGGTAAAAAAGTGAGATTGAAAGATAACAGAGTCCTGGATTGCCACGTCGCTACGCTCCTCGCAATGACGGAGATACCGTGTTGTTGCAGGAATGGCGTCCCCGTCATCCTTGCGACTGCGAGGTACGAAGCAGGAAGCAATCCAGGAACATGTTACACTTTCTTAATTCCCCATTCCTAAAACTTCGACAGAACCGGCTGCATAAGGAACGTAAATTCATAATCCGCATACGGAATCATGTATTTTTCAAGCGGCAATGCGCCCCAACTGTTGATGCATCCCACACCCATCTGCAACTTGTCGATACAGAATTGCGTGAGGTCGGCTTTCGCGACTTCGGATGAATGACGCTGGTCTTTGCGGACGCCGTCGTCCAGCGATTCAATCGTATAGTGCAAAGCCGAAGCCGAGAACGGCGTTTCGCCGACAAATTCCAGTCCGTCGCCTTCGATGTCGGTCAGTTGCCACCGGCGAATGTCGGTCTTTGTGCCGGTTTCCTGCGGGCGGATATACGGGTAGAACTGTTCGTCGACCGTCTGGCAGTACTGTCCGATAAAGGAGGAGTGATTGCGGTCTGCATAATTCTCAATCGGGCCTCTGCCATAGTAGTTGATCCGGTCGTAGCATCGGGGCATTTCCATCTTCATTCCGAACCGGAACAGGTTGGACACCTTTGCGCCGGGTGTTGCCTGAAATTTCTGCGTAACCTTGACAGCGCCCGCATTATTAATCAGGTAAGTGAGGAACAGTTTCCCCGAAACGCCGCTCATTTCGTATGCCGCGCTCACTTCGAGCATGTCGCCGGCCATCTGATGATTCAGCGAGACGAGTTTTATTTCAGGCTCGCGCCATACGCGATATTTCAACTGGAGACCGGCGCCGAAATCATTATCGGTCGGTGCGCGCCAGAAGTTGGGAGTCAACGCACTGCCGCGGGCGAGCAGGTCTTTCCCGTATGCAACGTATTTGTCAAGGAAACCTGTATGCCGGTTAAATTCAATGGTGAACTGCTCGTGTTCGACAATCAGATAGTTCACATCATTATCCTTGACGGCCGGAGCAGTCGCCGGGCAATTCCTGCATGCCGTCCGGTTTTCAAATGCGAATCCGGGCGAGCAGGGTTTAATCACTAACTGATTGCGCGCAACGGTAAATCCTGCAGGCAGGAGTGTTTCCTGCTTCTTCAGCTTGAAGGCGATGTTCAACAGCAATTCCCTGTCCTGCGGCAGCGTGGCGGCATCGTATCCGAGTGAAACCTTGACCGTTTGCTGCGGCGCCACGTGCAACGCGGGTATATGTCCTGCCAGGACGGGTTTGCCGTCGGCAAGTATCTCCCAGTCGGCGCAGTATGCCGAAAGGTCGCGGAAGAAGTTTTCGTTGTAGACGTTGATTTCACCTTTTTGCAGGTTGCTCTCCGTCGCCCAGACGGACTGGTAGAAGTAACCCACTTCGTGCATGTGCGGATTGGGTTTGCGGTCGGGGCTTATCAGTCCGTTGTCAAGGAAGTTAAGGTCGGATGCATCGTAGCGGTTGAAGTCGCCGCCGTAGCCGTAGATGTCCGTGCCGTCCGCGTTTTTCCAGTGGATGGACTGGTCGACGAAGTCCCAGATAAAACCGCCCTGCAACTTCGGATACTTGCGAAACAAATCCCAGTATTCCTTGAATCCGCCTTCGGAATTACCCATTGCATGTGCATATTCGCATTGAATCAGAGGTTTCGTCTTCGAAGCGTCCGTGGCATACCTTTCGCTTGCCGCGTAAGAAAGATACATGGGACAGATGATGTCCGTGCAAACGCCTTCCGTATCGCGTTCGTACTGCACGGGGCGCGTCCGGTCTTCGGCCTTTATCCACTTGTAGCAAGCCTCGAAGTTCGGCCCGAATCCGGCTTCGTTCCCCATCGACCAGATGATGACGGAGGGATGATTATAACTTCTTTGCACATTGCGCTGATTGCGTTCGAGATGGGCGACATCGTAGAGGCTGTTTTTTGCCAGCGTCTTTTCGCCGTATCCCATTCCGTGCGATTCGACATTGGCTTCCGCTACGACGTAGAGGCCGTATTCGTCGCACAGGTCGTACCACAGGGCATCGTCGGGATAGTGACAGGTGCGCACGGCGTTCAGGTTGAAAGCTTTCATGATTTTGATGTCCTGCAGCATGCGTTCGGGCGAGATGTAATATCCTGTCTTCGGGTCCATCTCATGCCTGTTTGCACCTTTGATAAGGATGGGCTGCCCGTTCACCAGCAGTTGCGCGTTTTTGATTTCCACTTTGCGGAAGCCTGTCCGCAGGGGGATTGCTTCGACGGTTCGGCCGCTGTTGTCCTTGAGCGTCGCAATGACTTTATACAGCGCGGGCGTCTCGGCCGTCCATTTTGCGGGATTTTCGACTTGCAGGGTCGTGCGGATTTTGCCTGCGCCCTTCAACGTGACGGACTGAATCGTATTGTCGCCGGGATCAATCAAATCCAGTTGCACGGACGAAGAAGCAGCCGGCGCCGAG
>JAIRLL010000118.1 GCA_031259505.1 Tannerella sp. | reverse complement strand
AAGTTTTAACGCCGCTTTCCTGCCGGAACTCCAATTCTGAATTTTGGATATCTGGGCTTGCACCCGGTTCTTTGGTTTCATACTGTTCAATACTTGTGTCACATTTAGAATGATACGTCGACGGTTATCTTTTTATTCATGTCGCCTGCCCACAGACTGCCGCTTTCTGTCAGGCGTATGGCTTTTCCTGTCTGCCTCTTCAAACAGTTGCATTACGGCGTCGCGCGCATCCTCTTCATCCTGCAGATACTTGAGGCACAAGCCGTATACATGCGGAATATACCGGTCATACAGACGACCCGGGCAGTCCATCCGCATTGTTGTCCTGTAACGGAGCAACAATTCTTCATCTGTCTCGCTGACAGGTTTTGTCCAAAGAAAGATCATAGATTATTTTTTCGGCAAAAATAATAAAAAAGGTTGACTGCAAAAAAACAGACAACCTTTTCGAGTTATGAAAACAAAAATTACTTAGTCCACATTCAGCGTAATACGCCGGAATGCTGTTACCGTGAGCGCTTTATCCTGCTGTTGGAGATATTGTCGGATGGTGAGTTTATCATCCTTGACAAAATCCTGCTGCAACAGGGTGCTTTCCTTGTAGAATTTCTGCAGGGCGCCTTCTGCGATACGGTCGAGCAGGTTTTCGGGTTTCCCTGCCTGACGCGCTTTCTCGCGGGCTATTTCTTTTTCGGTGTCGATGACTTTCTGCGGTACTTCGTCCGGCGTCACTGCTACCGGATTCATCGCGGCAACCTGCATTGCCACATCGCGTGCAACCTGATATTCGATTGCGCCGTTGAAAGCCACTATGGTAGCCAGCTTGTTGCCCGGATGGATGTAAGACATCGTCGAAGCGCCGTTCACAAATTCATAGAATCCGAGTTCCATCTTCTCGCCGGTTACGCCGATGCGATCAGTAATGAGATCTCCGACGGAGCGGCCATCGCTCAGTGGCATAGCCAGCAAATCTTGAAGCGTGGTCGGTTTTTTCTCCATAGCCACGTCCAGGATACTTTGCGTCAAAGCAATAAACTCTCCGTTTTTAGCCACGAAATCGGTTTCGCACTTGAGCGCCACGGTGGCGGCAAAACCGTCCCTGTGCGCTGCCAGCACACAGCCTTCAGACGCTTCCCGGTCGGAACGTTTTGCGGCGACCGCCTGTCCTTTCTTGCGGATAATTTCCATCGCTTTTTCGAAATCGTTGCCTGACTCTTCAAGTGCGTGTTTACAATCCATCATTCCTGCTCCGCTCATCTTCCTCAGATGAGTGATGTCAGCCATTGTAACTGCCATATATTCAATATTTATAAAGTTATTACTTGTTTTTTTATCGTGATGTTATTCATTATCCTCTTCCAGATCTTTTGCGACTTTCGAGATAACAGCTGCGTTGAGCGCGTCTTCTTCCCGAGTGCCGCGTTTTTTTGCCGCCGACCTTGTTCTGCGCTCTCTTCCGGGCGTCTGCGTCTCTTCGCTTTCTTCCTCTTCGCTTTCTTCACGGCTATCCTTTCCTGCCGCTTTAGCTTCGAGGATTCCTTCCTGGATGGCTTCGCAGATGATGCCCAGAATCAGTTCGATTGATTTGCTGGCGTCGTCGTTCGCAGGGATGACAAAGTCGATGCCGGATGGGTCGGAATTAGTGTCGACCATGGCAAATACGGGGATACCCAGCTTATTGGCTTCGCTGACGGCAATATGTTCCTTCAGTACGTCAATGACAAACAGGGCAGCCGGCGGACGGCTCATGTCCACAATCGAGCCGAGTGTTTTCTCCAGTTTCGCCCTCTGGCGCGTAATCTGGAGTTTTTCTCTTTTGGAGAGATTGTCGAACGTACCGTCTTTGCTCATTTTGTCGATGTTCGACATTTTCTTTACCGCCTTGCGGATAGTAGGAAAATTGGTCAGCATCCCGCCCGGCCAGCGTTCGATGACGTAGGGCATGCCGACGGAAATGGCCTTGTCCGCCACTATTTGCTTGGCTTGCTTTTTTGTTGCGACAAAGAGGATTTTTCGCCCCATGCGCGCCAGGTTTTTCACCGCTCCCGCTGCTTCGTCCACCTTGGCCACCGTTTTATGCAGATCAATGATATGGATACCATTACGTTCCATAAAAATATATGGAGCCATTCCCGGGTTCCATTTGCGTTTCAGGTGTCCGAAATGGACGCCTGCTTCCAATAATTGTTCAAAACTTACTCTTGACATTTGTTTGTTTGTTTTCGTTTACATTCTTTCTTTTAAATGAAATACAACCTGCCGGTAGTCTGCCTGTTACGGTAGAATCCGGACGGTTTAGATACTAAACGCTTTTTTATTTGCAAGGAGACACGCAAATAAAGATTAACGTTTGCTGAACTGGAATCTCTTGCGAGCTTTCGGTCTACCCGGTTTTTTACGTTCAACGGCACGCGGGTCGCGCGTGACAAAGCCTTCTGCCTTCAGCGTCGGTTTTGATTCGGGGTTGATCTTAATCAACGCACGCGTGATGGCCAGACGCACCGCTTCGGACTGTCCTTTGAAACCTCCTCCAAAAAGATTTACCTTGACGTCGTACTGCTCTGTTACATTCAGGGCAGAAAGTGGCTGCCTGACAACAAACTGCAGAATGGACGAAGGAAAATACTCCGTCAAACCGCGACGGTTGACGGTGATTTTACCGCTACCTTCGCTGACGTATACACGGGCTACGGCTGCCTTGCGCCGCCCTATTGCATTAACTGCTTCCATAAACTATTTGAGTGAATTTATATCTATCAATTTGGGATTTACGGATGATTTATTATGCTCGCTTCCCGCATATACGTGCAGGTTGTTGAGCAACTTGCCGCCCAAACGGTTTTTAGGCAACATGCCTTTTATCGCTTTGCGAAACAGGCGGTCTTCCCCTTTGGCCTTCAGGCTCGCAGGGGTATACTCACGTTGCCCGCCGGGGTAACCGGTAAATTTAAAATAAATACGGTCGTTCCACTTGTTTCCTGTCAGAACGACTTTGTCTGCATTGATAATGATTACATTATCACCACAATCCACATGGGGCGTGAAATTCGGCTTGTATTTGCCGCGCAAAAGTTTGGCTACTTTCGAACAAATACGTCCCAGCGACTGGTCTGTTGCGTCTACAACAACCCACTCTTTGTTTACGGTTGCTTTATTTGCAGAAATGGTCTTGTAACTCAAAGTATCCACTGCTAAAAACTTTTTTAATTAATAATATACGTTTTAGCTTTCATGCCTTCTCCGAACAAACGAAAATAACAGTATGCTAAAAATTAATAACTTAATACATTTTGATAATAATCGGCCTGCAAAGGTACGCTATTTTTTCTTTTGAAAAAAATATATCGACGTTTTTTTGTGAGAAAAAATCGTTTCAAGGTGTTTTATTTGGTTTTCCGCATGATTGTGCCTATCTTTGGAAGAATTTAGAACTGGTATATGATGAAGAAAGCGATTATTGTGGGCGCCACGTCGGGCATCGGGCGCGAAGTGGCCAAAGTATTATTGTGCGACGGCTGGCAACTGGGACTTGCCGGACGGCGTGAAGAGGCGCTGAATGAATTACAGGCGCTGGCGCCCGAACGTATATCAGTTGAAGTATTGGATGTTACGGCAGCCGATGCGCCGCAACGACTGCTTCGGCTGATCCGGCAGACGGGAGGCATGGATTTGTTTTTGCTGACATCGGGCATTGGGTTCCATAATGTGGAGCTACTGCCTGATATTGAGATTAAAACAGTCGACACGAACGTGGAAGGATTCGTGCGCATGGTCACGGCGGCATTCCATTTTTTCAGTGAACAAAACGACGGCCATATTGCCGTCGTCAGTTCTGTTGCGGGCACTAAGGGAATGGGCGGAGCTCCGTCGTATTCGGCGTCGAAACGCTTTCAAAATACTTATATCGAAGCATTGTCTCAGCTTGCCCATATCCGGAAACTGCCCATCTGCTTTACCGACATCCGTCCCGGTTTTGTAGCTACTTCGTTGCTTGATAAAAACAGGAGCTATCCCATGCTGATGGATGTCGAATACGTTGCCCACCATATCGTCAGGGCGTTGAGAAAACGGAAACGGATAGCCGTCATCGACTGGCGGTATGCGCTGACCGTCTTTTTCTGGCGATTGCTGCCGGGACGAATGTGGGAACGGATGAAAGTTTAAAATTCAAAGTTATGAGTGTGTTACGGTATGCTCCGGATGCATTTATCCGCCGCCTTCTTTATTTGCTTTTGTAGCATGGACAAGGTGCCGAGATCGAATGCAGTGAAACGGTAATGTCCGTCATATACTTTGTTTTTAGATGTATCGTACACCGAATAGTGGAATATATGCGCGAAATTGTCGTACGGGTATCCTTCTTTTTTGATGTAATACTGATCGAACACCAGCAGATACTCGGCTTGCGCCTGCTGCAGTACGTCCCGATATTCTTTTTCGTTTATTTTCGAGAGATCGCTGTACAGCATATCTCCGTCATAATCGTACCGGATATCGGCCATCATGCGCTTAGCCATTTCGTCGCATACAGTCAGATGGAGGTTCTTTTTCACGGCGACGTCTTTAAAAGCGTCGTAAAAAGCGCCGTTTATAAACTCGTCCATGGCCTCGGGTGATATGTCGAAATTTTCGGCTATCTGATCGCCTGTGTAGTAATCGGACGAAAAATAACCGTCTTTCAGACCGGCAAACAGCATCTTGCGTACGGCTGGGACGGGTGCGTCGCTTCCGGCAAATACGTTCGATACGGCAAAGGCGACTGCAACAATGAGAGTAAACACGTTCTTTTTCATGTTTCGTTGTTGTTAAGTTGTTATTTATATGATTTATTGATGTTTGATTCAAAAAACGTATTTCAGTCCGAGCTGTATCTGCCACGGATTACCGCCCGGCGTGATTCGTCCAGCCGAATTGTTGACGCTGTAGATATACTGTTTTTTATCGGCATCGAATCCGCTCACGTTGTAGAGGCTCTGTTTCGAGAGCGTGTGTCTCAGTCCCTTTTCTTTGTTTATGAGGTTCGCCACGTTGAATATGTCGGCCGACAGTTCGATGCCGTGTGTGCGGTAAAGCCGGAAATGCTTGGTCACGCGCAGGTCCCACACGCCGTAGAAACCGTTGACGCCGCCGTTGCGTTCGGCTATCTTTCCGAAACTTTTGCGAAGGTAGTCCTTGAAACTTCCGGCCACGTCGTCACTGTTTAAAAGATTATTGATTCCGTCCCTGATGTCCTGTGGCGTGTTCGCATCGTTCGGGTCGAAGACGTATGCCAGATCGTTGCCGCTTACGAAATCACCGTTGATATTTCCGTTCACCACCATGGAATAGCGCGTACCGCCCATTCCCGAAAAGCGTACTCCCGCCGTGATGCCGTAGAACGAAGGCAGTGTCCCGAATAAAACAGCCTTGTGGCGATACTGTACATCCGAATAACTCATTGTGGCCAGGTCGCGCGGATCGTCTTTAATCATCTGATAGAGCGTAGCGGAATTGGCCACGTTACCGTTGTATGACGTATTGTCCCGCGTATTGTTCCATGTGTAGCTCGCGCTGAATTGTCCGTCCCTGAAGTAACGCCACGTCACGTCGAGCACGGCAGTATGGGTATTGACCTTGCCGTCGCTGTTCAGTTCGAGAACCCGGCCGATCCTGTTCGATTTCTTGCTTTGCGTCCAGTCCGTTGTGCCTCGCTGAGCGCTGATGGTCGATACCGGCACGTATACACCGCGGTTGGCTTCGTTGGCGAGCGTGAAGAAAGGGGCATCCACCATGTTTCGGTCTACATACATATAATTGTTTCGGCCATACGTGCCGTAGAAAGTGATTCCTGCCCGCAGACGGTCGGAGAAAAACCTGCTGTAGGAGAGATTGAACTTGTAGACGGTGGGCATTTTCGTATTTTCCCCGTTGATATTGAAAGTAGCAACTTTCTCTACCCCGAAGCGGTCGAACAATTCCGAGCCGGGGGCAGTAGCCGGATTGGCACGGTAACCGGGAAAGTCGGGCGTGATACCCAGTTCGCTGCTGTTGGACGCCGAACGATCAAAAGCGACAACGCGCAGTCCGTCAAATTCAAGATTGTTGACCATTGCGTAATTGTTCATGTTAGACCCGAATATTCCTGCGCCGAGGCGGACGATATCCGTCTGCCGTCTGCCAATGTCCCACGTCAACTGTGCGCGGGGCTGTATCTGAAAGGCGCTGAGTTTGTTTGTCGTTTTCAAGCCCAGTTCGGAAGTGAGCAGGGGATTGTCGGCGGGATTGGCAAAGTAGACCGTATGGTCGGCACGCACGCCGGCGACCAGTTCGAATCCGCCGGAGAATTTCATCTGCATCTGCCCGTAGACGGCCGAGTTGAGGACGCCCTGCCTGACGGCCGGATCGCCCGCTGGCACCTCACGTGCGTAGCGATACGGCTTGTTAGCCAGGAAAGCCTCCATTCCACTGTAATAAAAGCGCCCGTTCATTTCACTGGTCGCCATTGAGTTAAGATGAGTATACATGATGTCTGCCCCAAATACCCAGTTTATTCTGTTTGTAGAATAGTAAAGATTGTCTACAAACTGATATACATTATTAATAAACAGTTCGGGCAAATAGCGCTGTCCGCCGAGTTGAATATTGGTTCTGTATTCCTTTCCATCGATATCGGAAGTGATGTTCTCCACGATGGCGCGGGGAATATTGTCGGCCGGAAGCTGGTCGCCGGGTTGACCGTGGTCTTTGGTATAAAGATGCTGAAACTTCAGTTCGTTCATCAGCCTTGGTCCGAGCACCGAACGCAGCGAAGCTAACATGCTGTTGTCCTGACTGACGTGTGTGCCGTAAACTTCATAAAGATTTATGGTCGTATTATCGCCGACGCCCTGCATATTCTTGTCTTTGTTGAAATTATTGCGGATGGTCAGCAGGTTGGTGGCATTGATCTGCCAGTCGATTCTGGCGAATACGCTGTTTGAAGGGCGGGTTTTATCAAATGAACCGGTCTGTGGGGAATCGGCCACTCCGTATTGCGAGCGTGCTATTTCCAGAAATTGATCCAGATTTTCTTTTGATATCATATATCGTATTTCATCTTCCTGACTTTGAATGTCGGCTATATACAGGGGGCGTTTGTCCGTTTGATGATCCCACGAAACGAAATAATGCAATTTGTTTTTGATAACAGGGCCGCCTAACGAAAAGCCGTATTGCGTGATGGAATAGGTGTCGTTGCGTCTGTTGCCCCGCGTGTCGTACCGGCTCGACAGTTCGTCGGCGCGATGATAGACAAAAGCCGAGCCGGTCAACCGGTTTGTGCCTGATTTGGTCACCGAACTGATGGAGCCTCCCCCAGCCCGTCCGAGCGTCACGTCGTAGTTGTTTGTCACCACCTCAAACTCGCGAATGGCTTCCATCGACAAGAGATAGGGCCCTCTGTTCGATGCGCCTCCCGACAGCGGACCTCTGGCCGTCATTCCGTCTATCATGTACGAAGTGGAAGAGGCCAACTGTCCGGCCAGATTGCTGCCGTCGCTCATTGGAGAAAGGTCTGTCAGCGAAGTAAAATTGCGTCCGTTCACCGGAAGCGTCTGTATGTCTTTCGGAGAGATGGACGTCGACTCGCCCAGCCGGTCTATCCCTTTGCGCAGGCTGTTGGCCTGTACCAGTACCTCGGCTATTTCCGTATTCTCTTCCCTCAGCGTGAAATCGACCCGTATCAGGTCGCCCTGTCCCAGCGCATATCCGGTTTGCTGTTGAGATCCATATCCGATGTAGGATACGCTGACCGTATAGGGAGAGCCGAGCGGAAGCTGGCGGATGGTGTATTCGCCGGCATGGTCGGTAGCCGTCCCTGTCACGAAACCGGTGGATTCATTTTTGACGATAATCGTCGCTCCGATAACCGCTTCCCTGTTTTCGTCCGTTACTTTTCCCGTAACTGAAGCATTTGTCCCCTGAGACCGGACAAGAGGCATTGAAACGTTTAACAGTATGCACGACAGTAATATCCTGCCGAACAACTTCGAGTAAAATTCATTCAATTTCTTCATTTTTCTGTTTTTAAAATTTACGCCGCAAAAGTAGAGGACAGTTATTACGGAACTGTAAAAAACATATAAAGAAAAAATCACATTTGATATGTCTCCTGTGAATCACAATTTCGTGTACTGGATTATACTGCACGTAGCGTAAAAACACATTTGTCGCAAAAAACATCCGGTTCGCTCCTGTTTTGTCAAAAACATTTCATATCTTTGCGGCAGATTTCGATCTGTTGCAGAAACAAAGGGGCTGACCGGTTTTGACAGCGGGTAGAAAGGGTTTGTAAGCATGCAGTGCCTCGTTGCCCAGCACTATAATCACGGACGACGAATAATTAACTGGCGAAAACAACTACGCTCTCGCTGCTTGATTGAAGTATAGTAGATCAAAGCTTAATCCTTACACAAGGTGTTTGGACGAGATATCACCCGGATGCTCTGGCTTCGAAGCTATCCGAATTGGTGGTACGGCAATATCGAAGATCGTCTGAAGAAATATCCCGGTTCTTTGGGCTAAATCAAGGGAATAAGGCGGCAGTTGGTGGCTTCGGTCTTGCTGTCGTTCGAAAATCAAGGCGAAGATAAGCATGTAGAAAGCAAATCGGTTCCTCGTTTGGACGAGAGTTCGAATCTCTCCAGCTCCACAATGGCGGTGTAATCGCTTGAAAATAAGCGGAATACAAAGGTCGATAAATGTCTGGAAATCTGTGATAGACAAAAACAGGCAGAAACGTTCTGATTTTCATGTATATAGTGTCGCAGCAATAGACAGAAAAAAATGGGACGGAGAAAACAGGATATTATCTGGCCGCACTTGTGCGATGCAGGCGGTAATTTGGACGCAACCTGATATGTTGAATATTCTATCCGGAATCCGGTATCTAATGAGATGGAACGATTCCGGCATTATGAAGGGTTTAAAAAATTCAATAATATCAAGGCAAGACTGGTGTATGCAAAAAAAATTATCAAACAGTATACTCATGACATAAAAGCAGGAAAAATAGGGTTTACATCGGAAGTCGATTATGAGGATTTCTTAAGATTTGGCGGCGTGGCAAAAAAGAAAAAGACTTCCGCCGGATCTGTCAATATATAGGTCATGGCTTAAACCCGTTGAATCATCTATTAAGCGGAGTTTAAAAATAATCCAGACTTGAAATAATATCGTTCAATATACATTCCGATTACATTATCATGAATTTGTTCATTTTTGG
>JAIRLL010000046.1 GCA_031259505.1 Tannerella sp. | reverse complement strand
GGCGCATGTCTCCTGTATTGAATCGGCAGTTTCCGGAGGTTCGGGTTCGGCAACCGCTTCTTCCTGTTTTTCCTCGCCCGTTTCCTGCGGGAGGGCGCATGTCTCCTGTATTGGATCGGCAGTTTCCGGAGGTTCGGGTTCGGCAACCGCTTCTTCCTGTTTTTCATCCGCTATCTGCGGGAGGGCGCATGTCTCCTGTATTGGATCGGCAGTTTCCGGAGGTTCGGGTTCGGCAACTGTTTCTTCCTGTTCTTCCTCGCCTGTTTCCTGCGGGAGGGCGCATGTTTCTCCTGTTGAAGCTTCTTCCTGCACGTTAGCTTCAATTACTGTTTCGGCCGTTTCTTCCTGACGTTTTTCCGAAGTCTGAGTGTGCTCTGCCTGAACGGTTTCATTTACTTCGCCGTTTTCGCTGGGCAGATTAGTTTCTTGTTCCATCATAATCTATATCCATTAGCATGAGGCACTATTTCCTCATGGAGGCACAAAGTAAGCAAATATTTTGGACTTGTGCTCATTTTTTTTTAAAAAATCTTCTTTTTTGCGCGTGAAAATGATTCTACTGCGCCAGCGACATGCGCAGACTGACGCCGTAACTGGAGTTGGAAGTAGGATATGATGCGCTCGAAACCAGTGGTTTATTGATTTGAAGATCGTAAAATGCCCTTAACGTTACAGCTTTGCTGAAAGCATAGTCTGCCGACAACTGGATATTGCGTACCAGCGCGCCCTGGGTAGGTTGAGTATATCCGTCTTCTATTTTGCGTATGAGCGACTGATTCTTGCGTTCTGTAAAGTCGAGACGCACGGTCAGGTCGTTGCTGAAATTTTCTTTCTTTCTCATTTTAAGTACTTTGTTGAAATCGGCATATTTATATCCCAGACTTATGGTGACGTCGTTCGAGAATGTCTCAACGACCTGGAACGACGAGATATTCAGATTGATATTGCGCGTCTTTGCGAACTTTGTACCCATCGTCATATTGTTGTTGAAAGTAGCTTCTATGCCGATCAGCGGAGCAAAACTTTCCGTAAGGCTGATGGACGCGATGTCGTATGTCGACGAGGGAACCGGATGCCCGTCGAGCGAGCTTGCAAAACCCAGTCCGTCGCCTGCATCTACCCAGTTGAGGAACGAAGTGTATCCGCCAACGTTGTACACGCATCTGTACATATGACTGACCACCATCGATTTGAAATTCTTTCTGATGAACGGCAGTTGAATCAGTCCGTCGTACGAAACTCTCCAGTTGGGCAACATGCTGAAAACAGACGGAAAAATCGACAATCCTGTCTTTTTAGGGTCTTTACCTGTGTATGCGGCAAGAAACGACGGAATCAGCACGTCGGACGAATTTTGCCTGACTCCCATCGCCGGATTGTAGGGTTGCCCTGCGAGCGGATGCCCTTCCATAAATCCGTGCCCGGGATAGGCAGTGCGGGCATATTGCGCCTCAAGCCGTGAGGCGATGACATTGCGGTTGGCGAGAAATGTGTTGAACGTCTTGGATGTGTATCCGTTTTTGACGCTTCCTTCGCCCGCGAACATGCCGCCGAAAGCGATGGTGGTCATCGAAAACGTACCGCCGTAAGTGGTGGGCATTCCCGCGTACATATATTGTATATCCGTATCCCGCATGTCGCTTCGCGTACCGTTCAGGTCGATTTTCAAGCCTGCGGCAGGTTCGAGCGTGGCGACAGCATTGACTGTCATTGTGCTGTTGATAGTGGCGGGCATGATATTGTCGCCGTTCATTATCAGCCAGCGATTATCGACGGCCTCCTTTACGAAATTTTCCTTCACTTCGCCGAACGCGAATCCCCATCCGGGTGCATTTCCGAGCGGAGTGCGGGCTTGTCCGTTCCAGTCGCCAATCATGGGTATAAACCCCGGCAGCATCATGCCCTTCGACTGCGTGACATTGACGTTTACACGGCGCAGCATCATCAGGAAACGTGTGCTGTATTCGCCCGCTTTCGTAAGGAAATTTTCGGTCGGCGGCGGGCCGGGGTATATTGTCAGTTTGATTTTGATGGAATCTTTGTTCAGTATACGTACGCGAGAAAAGTCGAGCGCCTTGTATTTGAGGCCGCGATATAACGTGCTGTCCGAATCGCGACGGGCGGTGATGCGGACTTTATTTGTCAGCATCCCGTGCGAGACAATCACTCCACTGTCGGGGTTGAGTTGAATCGTCGTTTCGAATTTTGTGCTTCTCCTGCTTCTGCTGTTGTCGCGGACGCGCCGGTTGTCTACTGCCACGGAAGCGAATTTCTGGTTTACTTTTTTCAGATACGACACTTTGTTGTACAGACTCAGCAAGTTCAAGGCGGTTTGCACGCTGATCTGGTTCTGGTTTTTGATGGTGTTTCCGTATTCGATGCTTTCGTCGATAAAGGCGCCCCTTTCCCAGTTATATTCGGCGGTGTAGGACAAACTGCCGCTCACCCAGTCGAGAATGGGTATGCTCTGAAGCGGCGGCGTATAGGTTATGCTCAATCGCTGGTCGTAGGCCAAAGGCGTCCCGAGGTCGTAGATGCTTTTCATTACGGAGTCTTTCCACACCTGATAGGCGTCGGGATTCAGTTTCCGGTTGACCTGTATGCGCGGCTCTTCGATACGTGCGTTTGTACCTGAATTGAAATCCAAACCCAGGTTATTCAGCGGCCTCCATTGTATGCTGAATGCGCGGTCCATGTAGAACTGATGGTTGAGCGACAACAGTCCGGCAGATGCCGGCGGCGCACCCGAACTGGACAGGTCGCGCAGTTGCATCTCGTAGTAATTGCGCAGCAGCGACGAATGGAACGAGATACTCGACGGCAGATAGTTGACGGAAAACTGCTTGATATACCGCGTATAGGAATTGTTTTTCTCCAACTTGGCGAAAGGCGTGAACGGCTTGACGTAAGGAGAATAATTGTATCCGAAATTCCCCTGATAATTTTTGGTCGTTTCGTAGGCGGTTTCGGGACTGGTACGTTTGTTTTCGTTGTAGACGTACGAGAACGAAAAATTGGATGGGTCGTAAGGCATTGGAGTTTTGCTTCTTATGTCGACTCTTATGTTGTTCAGCGCAAAGCTCTTGATGGTTGTCTGGTTTTGCGAGAAACTTTTGATGGAATCTTTTTCGGCTTTGGTCGTTACGACGTCCAGCGCATCCTTCAGTTTAACATCTTGATCCAGCGGAGTATACTGAGGCGATACGGTTTCTCTGGACACAGAATAGTAGAGAGGAAGAGTGACCCTTGCCTTTTCGGGGAACAATTTTCCCAACTGTATGGAAGCAGCAACGGAATACTGGGCGTAGTCGTCCATGCTGCGTTCGCTGATGGACTGTTCCAGTCCGCCGAATCCGGCCGTTTCGATGCGTCCGCTGGCATTGACTGTCCCCAGGTCGGAGAGGGCGACATTCAGGTTTCCGTTGGCCGCCCATCCGCCGCTTTCGTCGAAGTCGGTCAAGCGCAATTCGTTGACCCATACTTCACCGCTTCTGACATCCTTGGAGTTGTTGCGTATGCCGATCATGATGGTTTTTACTTCCGCAAGGCTGGGATTTCCGACGACGCTTATTTTGTTTCGCGTATTGTTGGGATCATAGTCCGAAAACACCATATGATAACCTGCGTCGTTCCGACCTTCACGTTTGGCTCGATTCCGTTTGAGTTTCAGGTCTGTCAGCACATCCATCCTGAAATCAAACATGTTTTCCTGTGGCCAAACGGTCATTCTGTCTGCCGTATTGTCGCGGTAGCCTCCCGGAGGCGAAGGCGGTGTAAGGTTCAGCGGCACTTCATATTCGTAATAGTTGTTTTTGTAGTCCGAACCCAGCCGCATGAAGACAGACAGTTCGCCATCGTTCAGTTCGGTTGCATTTTCGGAAATCAGTTTCTCGGCGTGAACAAAAAGCTGCAGGCGTTTGTAGCGGCGCAGATCATAAAATGTTGTTTTGTATATCGCTCTTGCGTCCTGCGAGCCGAGGTTGGCGACCTTGAGCGAAAGCGCCTGTTCGTTTTGCTGTACGAGTTGCGACTGGCTCGGGTCAATCATGCGCGTCACGCCGGGCGGAAGCACGTAGTTGACCGGCTCGCGGTCGCCATCTTCTTCTATATTGATAGAGGTCACATCCAGCCGTCCGTCCGAAACGATGGCATTAGACAAATCGTGCGTGTAGGTACGCCATTCGCCGCGGACAAGCGCAAATGTGCCAAAGCGGAGGATGGTCGACTCACGAAATCCGGTCATGTACACGCGCATAAACCGGATGGTCTTAAAGTCCTGAATAGCGCCTACTTTGCGCATATATTCCCTGACAGGAATCTTAAACTGATACCAGGTGACGTTTTCTCTCGTTCCGTTTTCCAGCCTGACTTCCTTGACGCGCTTGTTGACGATGCAGTTCTGCCCCACTTCCATATCCCCGGGGCGGATGGATATTTTGTATTCGTAATATTTCTCGTTTTCGTTCAGGGTGTTATCCTGATTCAGGTCTTCTACGTCGGGAATCATTTTGGCCGAGATGTCATAACGTTCCGGTGAATCTTCCGAAGCAGTGGAATTGCCTTCCGTGCCGTTATACCGCTTGTAGCGCGTGAGGATGTCCGCCTGTTCGCGGTCAAAATCCGAACCTCTGAAATAGTGATAATTATCACCTGCAGGGTCGTTGAACGGCGAGTAGGGGTCGTTCATCATTACGGATACGGTTTCGGGGGCGAGCCTGTTTCTCAACTGTTCGATGTATGTCCGGTAGGCGGGAAATTCTTTCTCTTCCTCGCTGGAAAGTCCGTTCAGCCCGACATCCTGCAGTCTGCGCGTTCCGGCCGTGTTGTCAAAGGCATAGACCGTGCTTTGCTGGCGCGGCACTTTGCCCCACACGGTGGTGTCGACCTGCGACATGTCGATGTTGACGGGTAATCCGTTTTCGAAGAATTTCTTTTCGTCCTTAAGGATGTCTTCCGATATTTCTCCGAGATTAAGATACAAATCTCCACCTGTTGCCGTTTCTCTGTTGTAGATGAACGGATCCATCACCCAAAATTCTACATATTCGATATTTGCGACTTCGAAATCACTCTGTTCGATGCGGCGCATCATGCCACCCCACCGTTTTTCGGGATTGGCCAGCGTGCCGTCAGGATTGATGTCGGTCACGTCGAGGTTGTAGGGGCCTCTTTCGTTTGGATAGAAGGCTAAATTGAGGACATACAGCGAGTTGTTTTCGTTGTAAGCCAGTTCTTTTTTCGGGAAAAGTTCGTCGTAGCTGACCGCGCGGGTGTAGTGGTTCGAGATGTCGTCTTCGGTGATATGCGACGGGCGGAGCGACGAATTTTTTCGCGTAAACAGTCCGTCGATGTAATACCAGGCAAACAGGGCACGGTTTTTGCCGTAGTTGACGTCGTTGACGAGCGCGGCTTCGGGGAAAAGCGAATTGGCGGAATTGTCGTAAGGCACGCTCGCCAATGCCCACGGATAGGGATTGAGCAAGTCGAAATTGCTTTGAGTCGATTCAAAATCATCCAGATACGAATGTTTGCCCGAATATTCGCTTTCGTAGTGTCCGGCAATCAGATGTGCAAATTCGGCGTTAAAAGTGATTTGGCTCGGCTGGGTTAGATTTATCAGTGGCAACTTGTCTACCATGTTGGTGAGCCACTGGCTTT
>JAIRLL010000020.1 GCA_031259505.1 Tannerella sp. | reverse complement strand
AATGATTGACAGCACGCCGATAGTAGTAATTACCGGTCAGGTCCCGTCGCCGTTGCTGGGAACGGACGCCTTTCAGGAAATCGACATGATAGGCATCGCCCTGCCGGTCACGAAATGGGCATATCAGGTGCGCAAGGCCGAAGAAATTGCATGGGCTGTCTCGCGGGCGTTCTACATTGCCCTGTCGGGACGTCCCGGGCCTGTGCTGATAGACTTTGCCAAAGATGCGCAGACGGCGACGGTCGATTACACGTACCAGCCGGTACGCTTCATTCGCAGCTACCAGCCTGTCCCGGAAGCAGACCCGGAAAATCTGACGGCAGCGGCAGCGCTGATCGACGGCGCACGAAAACCGTTTGCCGCAGTCGGGCAGGGCGTCATACTGAGCGGCGCCGAACAGGCGCTGAGCGCTTTCCTGGAAAAGGCCGACATTCCCGCAGGCACTACGATGCTGGGACTTTCGTCCATGCCCTCCGACTGCCGCCTGAACAAAGGAATGCTGGGCATGCACGGCAACATAGCCCCCAACCGCAAAACCAACGAGTGCGACGTGCTGATCGCCATCGGCATGAGGTTCGACGACCGCGTGACGGGCGACCTGAACACATACGCCAGACAGGCGAAAATCATTCACATCGACATCGACCTCTCGGAGATAGGCAAGAATGTGCCGGTTGATATTCCCCTGCCGGGCGACGCCAAAGACATACTGAAAGCCCTCACGGCACGGATAAGTCCCGCACGGCACAGCAAATGGATCGCCTCGTTCGACGACGACTGGCGGGAAGAAGAAATCAAAGTCATTCGCAAAGAAGTCCGTCCCGAATCAGGCCCCCTGCACATGGGTGAAGTGGTGCGGAAAGTATCGGAAGCGACAGGCCACGACGCCGTGCTGGCAACCGACGTGGGACAGAATCAGATGATGGCCGTTCGCTATTTCAGGTACAGGCGCACGCGCAGTCTCGTTTCGTCGGGCGGACTGGGCACAATGGGATACGGCTTGCCCGCAGCTATCGGAGCCAAACTCGGCGCGCCCGAACGCACGGTCTGCTGTTTTGTGGGCGACGGCGGGCTGCAGATGACCCTGCAGGAACTGGGCACCGTCATGCAGGAAAAACTGAATCTGAAAATCATCCTCCTCAACAACAGCTTCCTCGGCATGGTGCGTCAGTGGCAGGAACTCTTCTGGCACGAACGCTATTCGTTCACCGCGATGGAAAATCCCGACTTCGCAGCCATTGCCCGGGCATACCGGCTGGGCGCGCGTGAAGTATCACGGCGGGAAGAACTGGACGACGCCATCCGCGAGATGCTTGACTGTGACGGCGGATACCTGCTGGTCGTCCACGTCGAAAAATCCGGGAAGGTCTATCCGATGGTGCCCGCCGGAAAGAGCCTGAACGATATGATTGTAGAATAAAACCCGCACGAAGATTATGCAAAACATAAAATTATATACGATAATCATCTTTTCGGAAAATACGGTAGGCCTTTTGAACCAGATTGCCATTATCTTTACGCGGAGGCAGTTGAATATCGAGACGCTGTCCGTTTCGCCCTCCGCCATCGATGGCATACACAAGTTCACCATCACCACCTTCGCCGACGTCAATACGATAGACAAGGTAGTGAAACAAATCGACAAGCGAGTCGAAATCCTGAAAGCATACTACAATACGGACGAAGACCTCGTACACCAGGAAATAGCGCTGTACAAACTGGCCACCGACCAGTTCCTGAAACTGAAGTCGGTAGAAGAACTTGTCCGCAAATATGACGCGCGCGTGCTGGAAATCAACGAGACATGCGTGGTGCTGGAAAAAAACGGCCATTACGAAGAGACGCAGGCGCTTTTCCGCGAGTTGAGCGAACGCATCGGCGTGCTGCAGTTCATCCGTTCGGGGCGGATTGCCATCACCAAAAGTAAAGTGGAACGGCTGAGCGACATGCTGAAAGCGGTGGAAGAAAGACTGACAAGAAAAAGGTGAAAAACAGGCCGGATGCACCCTCCGAAAGCGGCCGGCTCAACTTTGGTTAATTATGCGTAAAAAGAAACATATCCTTATAAGAAAATATGTTTCTTCTACTCTTTATCTGTATAAGCCGCGCGAAAAACAAGATGAAGACGACATACCGCACCTGAGATATGGAAAAATACAGTTTAATACCGCAACAGTTGTTGAAAAAGACTGCGGAAGGCGATCATGTCGCCTTCAGAGCGTTTTACGATATCGTATACCCCGTCGCATATCGATTCGTCCGATGCTTCCTGTCGGAGTCGGAAGACTGCAGGGAAGTCATATCCGAAGTCTTTTACGTGATATGGAAACACAGAGAATCGCTTGTCGCGGTTGAAAACATCAAATCATGGCTGTTCATCGTCTGCCGCAACGAAGTATACCACTATCTGAAGCAGAAGGAAAAATACCGCTTCGTCTCCATCGACGACATGCCGGTCGAATTGCAGACAGACGCCGCAGACGTCGAATTTATCGACGATGAAATGCTTGCCGTCTACCGGAATGCCGTCGAAACGCTGCCGGAGCGCTGCAAACTGATTTTCCTGATGGCGAAGGAAGAGCAGATGAAATATCGCGAAATAGCGGAAGTGCTTTCGATCACAGAAGGCACCGTAGCCCAGCAGATGAACAACGCCATCCGCAAAATCACCGAAACCGTGAAACGGCAGTATGCCGAATCAAGCCGTAAAACATAAAAAACGAATAAAAATGAGCAGCGCCATATAAGTATTGCGCATATCGACACTCTTTATTGTTACATACGGCACGGTTTCGTGCACGGATTCACAATAAAGCAAAGATTCAAAAGAATGGACGACAGAAAGCAGACAGAAACGATGAACATGGATTCGAAACATAATACGGAAGACGGCGCAGAAGAAATCTGCGTGCGAACCCTGCAGGCAGTCAGCGCGGTCGGATACCCCGCGGCGACGCAGCAAATGCTGGCCGGCAAGGAAGAAATATACATCCGCACCGTTCAGAAAATCCATGCAGACACGGCTTTGAGACACAAGAGCAGGAAGCGCTCCAAACATCTCTATGCAGCCGCCGTCGCCCTGTCCGTCATCCTTTCGACGAGCTATGCAGCCTACCGTTTCGGCGTCAGCTCCGCCAAACGCCTGCCCGCGCAAAACCCGATAGAAGTAACCGTACCCTGCGGCGTCGTCGCCGCCGTCACGCTGCCCGACGGCTCGCTGGCAACCCTCAACGGCGGTTCCCGACTGACATATCCGGCGATATTCGAAGACTGCCGGCAGGTCAGCCTCTCGGGCGAAGGATATTTCGACATTGTCAACAACAAAACACCCTTTACCGTCGACGCCGCCCACATTTCCGTCAAAGTGCTCGGCACCCGCTTCGGCATCAAAGCCTACGACGACGACCCGCATACCGTCCTCACACTCGAAGAAGGCCGCATCAAAGCCTTCCCCGACGGCGAAAAGACCGGCGAAGGATTCACGCTCGAACCACAACAGCAACTGATTCTGGACAACGAAACGGGCGAAATACGCCGGCAAACCGTGAACGCGCACGAATATACATCCTGGAAAGACGGCATACTGACTTTCAGGAATCAGACGCTCGGCGAAATAGCCGTCATACTCAGGCGGCGGTTCAATGTCGACATACGCATCAGCGGCAATGTCAAAAACGAAAGCTACGCAGCACAGTTCAAGCACGGCGAAAACATCGGCCAGATACTTGATAAACTGTCGTACAAACGCGCCTGGAAATACGCAGTGCGCAGCAATATGATTGAAATAACCGAATAATATTAACCCTTAAAACAACACGCCTATGGTAAAATAAAAGAAAGTAATATCGTAAACAAAAACGCCTTCTTCCCCTCTCGCAGCGGAAGGAGAATGAGGCGACTGCCTTCGCACGGAAGACAGAAACAATCCGCTGCAAAGAAAAAAAAAGAAAAAAGTATTGTTAATAAAAAAAGAAGTCATTATGAACGTAAAGAATGGCTCCGCCATATCATGGAGCCGCAAAATTATTACTGTAACGAGAAACATATTTCTCTTTTGGACACTCGCAGTGTCCGGTATAATGGCAAATTCAAGTTACTCTCAGACTGTCCGTTTTAACCTGAGCCTGAAAAACAAAACACTGGCTACAGTTTTTGAAGAGATTGAGAAAAACTCCGAATTTTCCGTTATCTATTTGACCAGAGACGTAAACCTGAAGGAAATCGTATCCGTACAGGCACGTCAGCAGACCGTGGAAGCCATCCTCGACAAAGTCCTGAAAAATCAGGAACTGCAATATGAAATCAAGGACAGGCACATCATTATCTACAGGGAAACATCTCCTCCGGTGGGAAAAGACGCCCTGCTGCAAACCGGCCGGCGAATAACCGGCACGGTATCCGACACGCGGAGCGAGCCGATTATCGGTGCAAACATCATCGAAAAAGGCACGACAAACGGCACGGTGACCGATGCGAACGGCAACTTCTCGCTGAACGTTTCGGACAACGCCGTCCTGCAAGTATCTTTCATAGGGTATGTTACGCAGGAAGTCAATGCCTTTGTGGGGGGGGGCAATTCTCTAATAATCACTATGTTAGAAGACGAGCAGGCATTGGAGGAAGTCGTAGTAATCGGTTACGGTACTGCGAAGAAATCCGACCTTGTCGGAGCCGTATCCCCTCTGTCGAGCCGGAAGTTCAGCGCCGAACCGATACTTAGCCTGGACAAAGCCCTGCAGGGTCGCGTAGGCGGCGTACAGGTGATGAGCACAACAGGAGCCATCGGTTCCGGAGCCAAGATCCGTGTCCGCGGTACCACTTCGCTGAACAAGGGTAACGACCCGCTCTATGTCGTAGACGGTATTATCGGGGCAGGCTCCTATAATATGTCCGACGTGGAATCCATTGAAGTATTGAAAGACGCTTCGTCGACGGCCATCTACGGTTCGCGCGGCGCAAACGGCGTCGTCCTGATCACCACCAAAAAGGGACGCACAGGCACGCCGCAGGTCACGTTTGAAACGAATCAGGGCGTCTCGAATCTTGCCAAACGGTACGATGTACTAAGCCCCTACGAGTATGCCCTGGCGCTGAATGACCTCAGAGGCGCCGGGACGATTTCCGATGCAGACCTGCAGCAGTATAAAAACGGTACGCTGGGAATAGACTGGCAGGACCTGGTGACGCAGACCGGTCATACGCAGGACTACTTCCTGACCGTCACCGGCGGGAATAAGGCCTTGAATTACCTGTTATCAAGTGAAGTGCTCGACCAGACGGGTATCACCGTCTTCTCGAAATACAAGCGCTATCAGATTCGCGCCAATATTGACTCCGAGGTCACCAAATGGTTCCGCCTGACAACGGACTTGCGGCTCTCCAGAGTCAATTCGGCAAGGACAAGTCTGGATTTCACACATGTCACGATTTATTCGCCGACCATGCTGCTGAGAAATCCGGAAACCGGAAAATACAATCAGGACCCTTACAACAGTATTGACGGCAGCCCGTACGCCGGACTGGCAGACGGAGCAAGCGACAGCTTCAACAATAGAGTATATGGAAATGTGGTTGCGCTTTTCACCATCATGGATGGCCTGACGCTGTCCATCCAGGGCGGTATTAACTACGGAAATGATCTCGGCTACGGGTTCAATACGACCAAACGTTCGTCCAGCGCAATCAACGGGATGAGCAATTCGACATCCAACTCCCTGTCGTGGCAGAACACGAACAACCTGACGTATGTGAAAAATTTCGGCGACCATTCCCTGACCGCCACCGCCGTATGGGAATTAACTTCCGGCCAGTCGAGTTCGATGGGCATTTCCGGTTCCAACCTGCTGACCGAAACGGTGGGATACTGGAACGTGGCGCTGGCATCCACCCGCAACGCGTCCAACAGCTATTCCGAAAGTTCGATGGCCTCCGCCCTCGGCCGCGTACAGTACAACTACAAAGGAAAGTATCTGGCATCGGCCTCCCTGCGTGCGGACGGTTCTTCACACTTTCAGGGCAGCAATAAATGGGGATACTTCCCCACGGCCGGTGTCGGATGGAATATCAGCGAAGAAGATTTCATGAAGGATCAGAACTTTATACAGCGACTGAAGCTGCGCGCCAATGCCGGTGTCATCGGCAACCAGGGTATCGGTTCGTATGAAACGCTGGGCATGATGTCGAGCGTCACGGAAGCCTGGGGTACGGCAAACAACTACACCGGCTACTGGGCGGCTTCGGTGCCCACGCCCGATGTGCAGTGGGAAAAAACCAACCAGTATGACGTGGGACTTGAACTGAGCGTTTTAAACCAGCGGCTGAACGTCACGCTGGACTGGTTCCTGAAAGATACGAAAGACCTGCTGAACAAGAAAAATATTCCCTACTACAATGGCGGCGGTACGTTCTGGGTCAACCAGGGGCAGGTGAAAAACAGCGGTATCGACCTGACGATCGACGCCTTTCCTGTTCAGACAAAGGATTTCTCCTGGGAAACGACGCTTGCCGGCGGCTATGTAAGGAATGAAGTAATCGACCTTGCCGGCGAAGAGGAAATCCTTGGCGCCAATCTCAGCGGGGTAGCTACCGCTTCTACCATCCTGAAACCGGGCTACCCGATCGGTTCGTTTTACGTATTCGACTGGGCGGGGATAGACGAGAAGACCGGCGTGAACATGTTTCGTAAGACAGACGGTTCGCTGACCGACGATCCGGCAAGTACCGACCGTTTCATTATGGGACAGGCGGAACCGGCATGGACATTCGGCTGGAACAACACGCTCACGTGGAAAAACTTTGAATTCAACGCCTTTTTCAATTCCGCCATCGGTTATCAGCGGTTAGACGTGCAACGGTATCTGATGACGGCCATTGTAGGGCCTTCGATGTTTATCAACCTGCGCGACGCCTATTACGAAAACTGGGACATGGTGTCCAACAAAGCCGACGCCAAATATCAAAGCATGAAACAGCCCGGCAAATCCTACGGCAACACCACCCAGTACCTCGAAGACGCCTCGTTCGTGAAACTCAAAAACGTGAGTATCGCCTATTATTTCCCGAAGCAAATGACAAGATTTGCCGACGTCCGGCTGTCGCTGAGCGTACAGAATCTGTTTACCCTCACCAAGTATAAAGGCTATGATCCCGAAGTCTACAATACCGGATACCCGCTCGGAGTAGACATGGGCGCTTATCCCATACCCAGGAGTTATACGCTTGGAATGAAGATTGCTTTTTAATATTGTTGAACATCTGAAAAGTTAAATAAAAATGAAAACTTTATATACATACATCCTGGCAGGACTGCTGGTTTTATCCACCTTTTCCTGCAGTGACTTTCTCGAAGAAGATCCCAAGGGACAGTTATCCCAGTCGACCTTCTTCGCTACCGAAAGCGATTTGGACCTTGCGCTGAATGCCCTGTACAAGCAGGTTGCCAACCGTCAGGCGCGCAACGAAGGGCAGGTTCACATGTGGGCCGGCGACGATCTGACGACCCATCCGGCCAGCAACAAGGAAGATTTCCGCGAATTTGACCGCAGTCAGGTCTCCGAAAACAGCTCGCGCCTGCAAAACACCTGGGACCTGGCCTACAAGGTCATCAAAGCGGCCAATTACATCATCAACAACGCCGGCCGGCTCACGGGCGACGATGCGCGCCTGAACGAGAAAGTAAAAACAACCATCGCCCAGGCCGCCTACTGGCGGGGATTCTGTTATTTTCAACTGTCCCGCTGCTGGGAAAAGGTGCCCATTGTCCTGGAAGATTTAATGGATTACGACGCGCCGGTAGCCTCGCCCGAAGAAATCATGGAGCAGGCCATCAGTGACCTGAAAATCGCCGAAGCAGACTTGCCCGTCATGTGGACAGCCGCGCCCTACGCGCAAAACGGAATGAACATCGCCGTCAGCCGGGGCGCCGCCAAAGCCACGCTGGCGTACATTTACCTTTCCTATGCCGGCTGGCCGTACTACAAAACCGAATATTACGCGCAGGCCGCCGCCAAGGCGAAAGAAGTCATCGACGCCTCCGACCGCGGAGAATACTACTACCAGCTGCTCGACGAATACTGGAAAGTACACTCCTGGGAATACAACTACAAGAACACCGAAGTGCTGCTGGCCACCTATTACAACCTGACCACCCAGGCGGCCATGTCGACCTATTGCGACATCATCGAAGACATGGATGGCGGCGGATGGCACGATTCGGGCGCCGAGATCAAGTTCTGGAAAAACTTCCCCGAAGGCCCGCGCAAGGAAGCTACCTTCGCACCCAAGACGCTGCTCAAAGGCGAATTGCGCGACTGGTGGTGGGATCCCAACTACGGGACGCCGACAGGACGAACGGTATGCAATCCCTGGTATCTGGCTGCCTGCGAAGGCGCCCGCGGAACGGAGTTCGACATTGCCAAACCTGTTTCGCAAGCCGGTATGACCGGCGAGAAATCTCACAAGACCATTCGCCTCTCGGAAGTCTATTGCTGGTATGCCGAAGCCGTCGGCCGTTCGGGCGGGAACGACCCGTTCGCCTACGAAGTGTTGAACCGCGTCCGGACAAGAGCCGGCCTCGAACCGATCCCCTCCGGCAGCCTCAGCCCCGAAGGGCTGGCCGAAGCCGCTTACGACGAACACGGATGGGAGATTGGCGGATACATGTGGGGCAGCCTGGCGCCGCGACATCACGACATGTTCCGCATGTTCCGCGTCAAGGATCATTTCGAATACAGGAAACAGAATCCCGAAATCGAAGTCGCCCCCGGCGTTTTCCGTAAAGAAAAGGTAGAAGTCTCCGGCACATGGAACGACGCCATGATGTACGCTCCATACCCCTCCAGAGACGCCATGCTGAATCCGAACCTGAAACGATAAACATCCAAAAGACTTTGCGCGGCGACGACCTGCATGTCAACACATACAGCGTCCCGCGCAAAGCGCTTTTGACTACGCGGTCAAAGCGCTTTTGTCAATGCGAACAAAGCGTCTTTGTCAACGCCTGCCGGACTCCTTGCCAATACTTTCCGATCAAGCATACTTTAAAATAACGACATAATGACGTAACTTTGCGAAAAAAAAGCGCAGCAAACAAAATCTTTAAATATAGTTTATATGAAACGAATCCTGTCAGCTATCCTCCTCTTATGGAGTGCGGGCGCAACACCTGTTTTCGCACAGGGCGTGACGCTCGAAAAGAAACCCCTGACGCTGCCCGCCTACCGGACGGGCACGCCCGACGTCAACCCGATTTTCTTCACCGGACGAACCTACCAGGGCGCCCAGGGACACATCTATCCCTATCCCCTGATCGACATCCTGACGGATAACAGAACCGATAAGACCTATGAAGCCCTGTACGTCGAAAACGACTACGTAAAAGTCTGCGTCGTACCCGAACTGGGCGGGCGGATTTTCTCGGCCACGGACAAGACGAACGACTATGAGTTCTTCTACCGTCAGACAGGCATCAAGCCGGCATTGATAGGTATGCTGGGCGCATGGCTTTCGGGAGGCGTGGAGTGGAATTTCCCGCACCATCACCGCCCGTCGAGTTTCATGGACATCGACTGGCAGATGGAAGAAAATGCGGACGGAAGCAAAACCGTCTGGGTGGGCGAAACCGAACTGCGCCACCGCTTCAAATGGTCGATCGGCGTAACGCTGTATCCCGACCGTTCCCTCGTCGAGGCAAAAGTGCGAATCATGAATCGCAGCCCGTTCGTTCAGTCCATGCTCTTCTGGGCGAATGTATCCGTACACTGCGGCGAAGACTACGAAGTCCTCTTCCCGCCCTCGACGCAGTTCGGCACCGACCATTCCAAAGTCGCCTTCACCACCTGGCCGGAAGGCGAGATTGTCCGCGGTTCGGGCGAAAAGAAGGAACTGGGCTGGTGGAAAAACTTCACCGCCGGCTCGCGCTCCATCTTCGCATGGAATTTCGAAGACGACTTTCTGGCCGGCTACGACCACGCGAAACAAGCCGGAACGATGCACGTCGCCAATCATCACATCGTCAACGGCAAGAAATTCTTCCTCTGGGGCAACAACCCCGGCGGCGAGATGTGGGACAAAATGCTGTCCGACCACGACGGCCCCTATCTGGAACTGATGGTGGGCGCGTTCTCCGACAACCAGCCGGACTACAGCTGGATAGCGCCGGGCGAGATACGCGAGTTCAGCCAGACGTGGTATCCGATCCGCGAAATACGCGGCGTGAAACATGCCAACCGCGACGCCGCAGTCAATCTCGAACGCACGGCGACCGACAAGGTCTTTATCGGATTCAACGCCACGGCAGCTTTTAAAAATGCGAAAGCGATACTGAAAAGCGGCGAACAGACGCTCTTCGAACAAACCGTCGACATCGACCCGTCCAAACCGTTCGCCAAAGAAATCGACCTCCCGTCCGCAACCGACAGCTACAGCCTGCGGGCAGCGCTCTGCGACGCCGGCGGAAAGGAACTGGTCGCCTGGCAACCGGCGAGGCCGGAGGAAAAACCGATGCCCGAAGTCGTCGAACAGGTCAGGCCGGCAAAGGAATACGAAACCGTGGAGGAACTGTATCAGACCGGCCTGCGTATCGAACAGTTTCACAACGCCCGGCTGGATCCGATGGATTTCTACGGCGAAGCCCTGAAACGCGACTCTTCCGATTCGAGGGTCAACACGGTCGTGGGCGCCCGCTACGCACGCCGGGGGAAATGGGCGATGGCCGAAAAACATCTGCTGACGGCCATCGAGCGCCTGACGAAAAACTACACCGTCGTCAAAGACCCGGAAGCCTGGTACAACCTGGGCGTCGTTTATCAGTTGCAGAGACGCCCGAAAGAGGCCGCCGACGCCTTCTGGAAAGCGACGTGGTATCCGACATTTCAGTCGCCCGCCTTCTTCGCCCTCGCGCAGATTGCTTCCGCGCAGGGCGATTATGCCAAAGCCCTGGAAGCAATCGACGCCTCGCTGAACGTCAACGTGCGGAATACGAAGGCGCTCACCCTGAAAGCTTACCTCCTCCGCAAACTGGGCAAACCGGCCGAAGCCGCCGCCCTGCTCCATAAAGTATTCGAAACAGACCCGCTGGACTACTGGGCGCAGGCCGAACAGTCGATGCTCTCCGGCAACGGCGCCGGATTCCTTGCCGAGGCCGACGATTCGAGAGGCGACGGCATCGTTCGCCGGCAGGAACTGCTCGAAATGGTCATGGACTACGGAAACATCGGCGCCTGCGACGAAGCCCTCGCGCTGCTCCGCGAAGCCCTCGCCGCCGGCAAACCCTACGACGACTTC
>JAIRLL010000037.1 GCA_031259505.1 Tannerella sp. | reverse complement strand
GATACCGGATCGCCGTAGCGCCGGCCGATGCGCCGGCCGCCCCAGAACTGTGCGCAGCAAAGAATCAGTGATACGCCGGCCAGACCGAGACCTGTTCTCAGGTTCGAGTGTGCCTGTTTGAGCATGAAATTGACGGTTATACCCATCACGATGACGAGCGCGAACGTCCAGAGGTAGAACGTCAGCCGCGGGACGCTCAGCAACGCCCGGCGTACTTTCGGAACGTATTTTCGCAATGCACCGGCGATAAACAGCGGAAAGATAAGCAACGGAAAGACCTGACGGCAGATATACCATACGGATTGCAGAAACGACAGTTCCCCGTGTACCCCGATAAAGGAAAAATATATGGGAGCAGCAACGGCCACGGCGATATTGCAAAACAGGAGGTAAGCTGTCAGGAAGCCGACGTTTCCGCCCAGCATCCCCGTGATGACGGCCGCAGCCGTGGCGGTCGGCGCCAGCATGCAGAGCATCGCGCCCTGTGCTATCATCTCGTCGAGGGGGCGAAGCAGCAGATAGATGCCGACGCTTCCGACCAGCTGTATCAGCAACAGCCACAGGTGGGCGGGGAGGAAGCGGATGTCTTGCCACGAAATCTTGCAAAACGTGATCAGCAGCATGGCGAAGATAAGGTAGGGCGTCATGAATGACAGGCGGCTTACCCACTCATGCGTCAGCGCACCCGTAATCATTGCTATCGGGAGCATCTGGTCTTTGATGAATACGAATATCTGCTTCACGTTTTTTTTTACAGCGGGATATACCTCACAAACGCCTCGATTGCTTCATACGATGCCAGTCCGAGTTGCTTGTAGAGTTCTGCCGTGGCGCGGTTGCGGTATTCGGCACGTTGCCAGAACAGCCGTTCGTCGTCGCCGAGGAATGGGGCGCTTTCGGCCTGCGACCGGTGTTTGAGGATGGCATTCCGCTTGAAACGAAGCTCTTCGGGACTTATGGGGACAGCCATCCCGATATGATCCATTTCCCATTCCGCCCATGCGCCGCGATACATCCATATACGGCAGTTTTCGAGCCATTCTTCGCCTTTGAGGTCGTCGATGGCGGCAAGTATGGCATCCAGGCATACCTTGTGCGTCCCGTGCGGGTCGGCGAGGTCGCCTGCCACGAACATCTGGTCGGGGCGGATATTCTGGAGCAGTTTTTTGATGATGTCGAGATCTTTTTCGCTCAGCGAATTTTTCTTCACCGTGCCTGTCTCGTAGAACGGCAGGTCGAGGAAATGGATGTTTTCGTCTTTTACACCCGAATAGCGACATGCCGTGCGGGCTTCTTCTCTGCGGATGGTTCCCTTCATAAAGAGGACATCGCGTTTTTCGGGCAAGCCTTCCTTCTTCTCGCAGCACAGGTATCGAATGATTTCTTCCGCTTTGCTGCAGACGGTTTCATCTTTGGTATACTGCCGGCATACGTCGCGCAGATATTCGCAGTACCGAATCACTTCTTCGTCGCCGACGGCGATATTGCCCGAAGTCTGATAGGCGACGTGTACGTCGTGTTTCTGGTCGCACAGGCGGCGGAGCGTCCCGCCCATCGAAATCACATCGTCGTCGGGGTGCGGACTGAATACGATTACTTTTTTCGGGTAGGGAGTTGCCCGTTCGGGACGGTTCGAGTCGTCGGCATTGGGTTTTCCGCCGGGCCATCCCGTGATGGTATGCTGTATGTCGTTAAATATTTTTATGTTGACGTTGTATGCCGAATCGTAGAGTGCGAGCAGTTCGCCCAGTTCATGCTCGTTGTAGTCTTTATTTGTCAGTTTCAGGATGGGTTTTTCCGTCATCCGGCACAGCCATACGATGGCGCGCCGGATGAGTTTGGTATCCCATTCGCAACTCGACACGAGCCAGGGGCGGCTGATGCGCGTCAATTCGCCGGCAGCTTGAATGTCGGTCACCACTTTGATGGCCGGATGGCCTTGCAGGCAGGTGGCAGGGAAACTGTCGCTTGCCTTGTCTTCGACTGTCTGCTTCACGTCCTGCGCTTTGCCTGCGCCCCACGAGAGGATGATGATGTTTTTGGCGTTCAGCATGGTCGACAGTCCCATCGTGATGACGCCTGTCGGCACGTTGTCTATCGAATGAAACAGTTGGGACGCCTCTTTGCGCGAGTCGCTGTCCAGCATCGCAAAGTGCGTCCGCGAGCTGACGGCTGTTCCCGGCGCGTTGTATCCTATGCGTCCGCGGTGGCCGATGCCCATTATCAGATAGTCGATACCGCCTGCATCGGCAATATCCTGCTCGTATTGACGGCAGAAATCGTAGATGGCATCCTTGTTCATGAATCCGTCGGGATAGTGGATGTTTTCGGGTCTGATGTCCACATGATTGAGCAGCATATCCTTTATGTTCGTCAGACTGCTGCTGGCCTCGCTTGTCAGCGGATAAAACTCGCTGACGAGGAAGACCGCCACGTTTGCAAAACTCAGCTTGCCTGCCCTGTGCATTGATATCCATTCTTCGAACACGCGACGCGTCGAACGTCCTCCGGGCAGGGCAAGTGTCAGTTTACGTGAATCCTGCTGTCTCTTTTTGATTTCAAGCGCAATTTCGCCGGCCAGAATTACAGAGCCTTCTTCAATGGATTCGTATATGTAAGTCGGTATTTTTTCGAAACGCGCCAGCACGGAGTGTTCGTATGCATTTTCGGGATGATAGAACCGTCCGGGTATCCTGGTTAATGTGATTTTGGAACTTAAATTTGTTTTCATATCCTTTTGCTAATAGTTCGAGTGAAATTGCAAAGATAAGGCTTTTCCGTAAAAAAAAGATATTAATGAATGTTTATCGGAAGGAATAATACGCTCCCGGCTCACAAAAAAAAACTATGAAAGAACGTGTTCCAGTTCGAGAGTCTGTTCCGTCCATTCGTCCATCGTTTCGGACAACTGCTGTTTCAGCGCTTCGAGTCCGGCATACAGTGAGGCGTTTGCAGCGCCTTCCGGCGTGGACATCTGCTGTTCGGTTTCGGCAATTTCCCGTTCGAGGCGCGTGATTTTCCGTTCCGCTTCGGCAATGCTTTTCTCCAGACGCCGGACGATGCGGCTCTGCTCTTTTTGTTCTTCGTACGAGCGTTTTGCGGACGAAGACGGCGTTTTTCCGTCTGCCGGCGCTGATTCGAATCCGTTTTCGGGAGGCGTCCTGCGTTCCAGTTCACGAAGGTTTTCAATCTTCCTGCGCTCAAGAAATTCGTATATTCCGCCCAGATGTTCCTTCACACGCCTGTTGCCAAATTCGTAAACTTTGTTGACCAGTCCGTCGAGAAATTCGCGGTCGTGCGAGACGACGATCAGCGTGCCGTCAAAATCGCGCAGCGCCTCCTTGAGCACGTCTTTCGAACGCATGTCCAGATGGTTGGTCGGTTCGTCGAGGATG
>JAIRLL010000078.1 GCA_031259505.1 Tannerella sp. | reverse complement strand
CTCGCTAAAAGAAGAGCAAGAGGATACCGGAATACTCGAAATTTCATCAATATGATTTATTTCATTGCCGCTAAACTCAAATTCGATTACCCACCTTATTCGTTATAGAGCCAAAAAATCTAACTTTCTTATGTCTCTTTTTCTTTTGTTTGTTTCCGATAAAAAAACGCTTTTTCCCACTGTCTTTTTTATATTAATTAATGTATCGAATATAACGGACGCAAAGATACATGCTTTCTAAAAACTTTTCCAAACAAAACGACAAAAATAATCACTCGGATAGAAACTTTAATATTAATCACTCTTTACGAAAGAGAAATTAACGCACATCTGTCCGGACAGCACATTTCCAAAGACAACAGACGCGCCCGTCCTGAACTGGTACGCGCTTTCGTCGAATGAACGGCGTAATCGAACAACTCGACGGAGATACCGTTGTTGTCGGCAATTCAAATTTCAGGATTCGGATGGCAAAAAATAACGTTTATCAACTGATTACGACCTGTTCCACATCGACAGTCCTGTTCAGGAAGATGCAGGCTGCGTCGGCAAAGACAGAGGCGGCCTCTGTCGTCAGGAAACAGTTGGAACCGTTTTTCGTCAGCCGGCCGTCCATTTCGGGATGGCGGTGCAAATAGTCTTTCAGGCTTGCCGCCACTTGCGCACCCTGCGGAAAGACGGTGACACTTTTGGGCAGGAAACGGCGTATCTTGTCTATCAGCAGCGGATAATGTGTGCATCCCAAAATAACGACGTCTATCAGCGGATCCTGTTCCAGCAGACGGCGGACGTGTTGCCCCACAAAATAATCGGCGCCAGGCGAGGCATATTCCCTGTTTTCGACAAGCGGCACCCACATCGGACAGGCTTCGCTGCTGACGGTGATGTGCGGGAACAGTTTGGCTATCTCAAGCGTATACGATTGTGAAGCAACGGTTCCTGTGGTACCCAGCACGCCGACGTGTTTGGTTCGGCTCAACTCGTCGACGACCTCGACCGTCGGACGGACGACGCCCAGGACGCGCCGCGAAGGGTCAATTTGCGGCAGGTCGCGCTGTTGTATGTTGCGCAAAGCTTTGGCCGAAGCCGTGTTACATGCCAGAATAACCAAAGGGCATCCTCTGGCGAACAGACAGCGGACGGCTTCGCGCGTAAACCTGTAAACTGTCTCAAAAGACCTGGCGCCGTATGGAGCACGCGCGTTATCTCCCAGATAGAGATAATCGTATGCGGGCAGTTGTTCGCGTATCTTCTCGAAGATGGTCAGGCCGCCGTATCCGGAATCAAATATGCCGATGGGGGAGGTCATTAATTTGGAAATCAGCAAATGAGGAAATGTATGCAGATTGGGAAAAACGGAAATGTGAGGATACGAATTTTCGCATCCTCACATTTCCACACTTGCTCAAGGCCGGATTTTTTTTACCTTATGCCTAATTTTTCCTTCACAAACGCAGTGGCGTCGATGGCATTGTCGCTCTTGTAGAGCAATACTTGCGGATTAAGGATGTATGTATACCCCTTTTCGTCGCCAACCGCTTTGATGGCCTTCTCCAGTTTCTCTTGAATCGGCGCAAAAAGCTCGCTCTGTTTCTTTTCCATATCCTGTTGGGCTATGGGAATATAATTCTGGAAACGCGTTTGCAACTCCTGAATGTCCTGTTGCCTTCTCAGTTTGATATTTTCGGTCAAAGAATCCTGCTGCGCAATGTATTCGGAATATTTTTTCGTATATTCGTCTTCCATTACCTTTAGTTCCTTTTCGTACTGCGCATTCAGGTCTGCCAGTTGTTTTTGCATGTCGGCCACTTCCGGCATCTGGGAGATAATCTCGTTCGTATTCACAATCGCGATTTTAACTTCCTGAGCAAAAAGCGTCAACGGAAGAAGCATCAAACTTAAAACTACAATTTTTTTCATTTTTCTATCATTTATTGTTTTGTTAATATTTCAAATCAGCACGCAAATGTACGCAATTATTTCGAATATCCTAACTTTATCAGCACTTCATTGCTGATGTCAATTTTGGGAGATGCGAAAATGATGCTCATGGCCGACGGACGGTCAAGAACCACCTGATAGCCTTTTTCTTCGGCGATCTCTTTCACCGCCTCGTAGATTTCGTCATGAATGGGTTTCATCAGACTGGTCCGTTTCTGATACAGTTCGCCTTCGGCTCCGAAGTATTTCCGTTTCAGTTCCTGCGCTTCCTGCTCTTTCTTTACGACTTCTTCTTCGCGTTTGGCTCTCATTTCAGCCGAAAGGAATACCAGTTCGCTCTGATAGCTTTTGTACATATTCTGCGCTTCCTGCTGTAGGGCTTCCACTTCGCCTTGCCATCTCTTCGACATTTGCGACAACTGCTCGTTGGTCATCTCGTATGCCGGGATGTTTTTCAATATGTATTCCATGTCGATGAGGGCGAATTTCTGTGCCATCGACGCAATGGATATACTCAACATCATTCCAATCAATAAAATACTTTTCCGTTTCATAGTCATCTAAATTTTATCGTTATGTTCCTTAGACTGCAAAAATACGAGAGATTTTGTCTGTTCCCGGATATTTATCTTAAATTAACATTAAAATTCCTGTCCCAAAACAAAGTGGAAATGACTTCCGCCTTTTTCCGGCCTGCCAAACGGCGTGTCGAAGCCGTAAGCCCAGTCGATACCCATCAATCCAATCATCGGGAGGAAAATGCGGACGCCCACGCCGGCCGAGCGTTTCAGGTCGAAGGGATGGAAGTCGCGGACTGCGCCCCATGCATTGCCCGCTTCGGCAAAGGCCAGCCCGTATATTGTCGAACTCGGTTCGAGGATAAACGGATAGCGCAGTTCCATCGACAGACGCGTATAAGCATATCCGTAGGGTACCAGCGAGTTGCCGCCTTCGCCTGCCAGCGAGAGGTTGTCGTATCCGCGCAGGCCGACCATATCCGATGCGTAATAGCTTGAATACCCGGTCATCAGGTCGCCTCCCATCTGGAAGGCTTCAAACGGGGAAATCTTGTTTTTGTTGTAATATCCGAGAAAACCGTATTCCACGCGCGACATCAGCACGGGCGTACGTTTCGGCCCGTTGTTAATCGGCAGCGGTGCAAGCGGAAAGAACGCTTTGCCCTGGAATTTCCATTTGTGATACTCAATCCACTTGTGTTTTTTACCCGCGTCGGTGATGGCGGCGTAATCTTTGCCGTCGAGCAGCGAGTATGGCGGCGTAACCGACAGCGACGCCGTAAACTGCGATCCGTAGCGTGTATACAGCGGATTGTCTATCGAACTGCGCTGCAGCGACAGGTCGAGGCTGATTTTATTGCAAATTCCGTCGCTGACGATAAAGTATTCGTACCAGTTTTTCATTTTGTACATTTGATAGTTCAGTGTCGCCATGAAATAGAAATAATCGTCCGGCCAGTCGAGACGTTTGCCGTAGCCTGCCGAGGCTCCTATCATTACCATATGTTTGCTTGGGTCGTAGGCGTTTTCGTACAGCGAACTGCCGTCCATTCCTCCATATCCGTATCCTCCATATCCGTATCCACCATATCCGCTGTAATAATTGCTCATCATTGCATTATAATAACTCGAATACTGGTTTTGATAGAAACTGTTGTTTATGCCGGTCATTTTGGCGTAATAAATGCTTGTGGAAAACGTATTGGGCCGTTTGCCTCCAAACCACGGGTCGAGGAAAGAGATGCTATACGACTGATAGTATTTACCGCTCGTTTGCCCGCTGATGGTGAAGGTTTGGCCTTCGCCCTGGGGCAGGATGCCTCTGTACTGTCCGCCCAGATTGAAGAGATTGCCCATGGAGAAATTCGTGAATTTCAGGTTTATCTTGCCGATGATGCCTGTCGGCCCCCATCCTGCCGAGAGTTCAACCTGATCGTTGGCCTTGGAAACGAGATTGTAGCGGATGTCGACCGTTCCGTTTTCGATATCGGGAACGGGTTCGGGATTCATGTTTTCGGGGTCGAAGTGTCCCATCTGCGCCAGTTCGCGCGCCGACCGCATAAGGTCTTCGCGGCTGAACAGTTGTCCGGGCTTGGTGCGCAGTTCGCGGCGGACAATGTCTTCGTACAGACGGTCGTTGCCGTTGATAACGATTTTATTGATAGTTGCCTGCGGCCCTTCCTGTATGCGTATTTCCAGTGAGATGGAATCATTGTTAACGTCTACTTCGACGGGGTCGGCGCCGAAAAACAGGTAGCCGTTATTATAGTATACGTTCGAGACGGCGTCTTCGTCCGAGACTAATCGCTCCATCAGCTTTTTCTGGTTGTAGACTTCGCCGGACTTCATGTTCAGCAGGGTTTCCAACTGATCGGACGGATATTTGGTATTGCCTACGAACTGGATGTTTTTGATGTAATATTTCTGGCCTTCGTCTATTTTCAGATAGATATTTACGTACTTGTCGTTGATGTTGAATACCGAATCCTCGAGGATGATGGCGTCGCGGTAGCCAAATTCGTTGTATTTGTCAATCAGGTTTTTCTTGTCGTTTTCGTATTCTTCGCTGGTGAATTTCTTTGTGCTGAAGACTTCCAGTACGCTTGTTTTAAGTCTTTTGGAAAGATTGAACTTTTCGTTCGTCTTTTTCATCGCCTTTTTCAGTATGAAGTCGGATACCTGCGTATTGCCTTCCAGGGTGATTTCCTGTATTTTGGTTTTCTGATTTTTATCGATGTTGATATCGACGATGATTTCTCCTTCGTGGGCAAGGTCGTCTTTCTGGACAATTTCGACGTCGATATTTTTAAATCCTTTCGCATCGAAATGTTTTTTTATCAATGTTTTGGCGCGATCTTCCACATTCGGTGTAATGGTATGTCCCTTCCGAAGTCCGAGTTTTGCTTCGAGGTCTTCACGTTCGCCCTTTTTCACGCCGTTATAGCGTATTTCCGAAATGCGGGGGCGTTGCTTCAACTGTATTTCGAGCCATATTTTATTGTTGTCGAAGACGCGCGCCGCTCTGATTTTGACGTCGGAAAACAGTCCCTGCCGCCAGAAGCGGTTGATGGCCTCCGTGATTTCGCCGCCAGGGTTGGGAATGGTGATTTCATCGCCGACGGCAAGCCCCGAGAATCCGATCAGTACATAATCCTCATAATTTTTTACGCCCGTCACGTAGATGCTGTCAATAATGTACCGTTTGGGAGACAGGGAATAGGAAATTTCGGGCACTTCTTCGGGGGGAATGGCGTTTTGTGCCGGAATCGAGTCGTTTACCTGTGCATATCCGTACCAGACAGTCGCTCCCGTTAATGCTATCAGCAAGCGTATTTTTTTATACATCATAATATTGTCTATCAATTTAATTGTTCACTCGTCTTACCGAAACGGCGTTCGCGTTGCTGGTAACACAAGATTGCTTCATATAATTCGTTTTCCCTGAAATCAGGCCAGAATGTATCTGTAAAATAAAGTTCGGCATACGAGAGTTGCCACAGCAGGAAATTGCTGATACGCTTTTCTCCGCCGGTGCGTATCAGTAAATCGGGGTCGGGCAATCCGTATGTGGACAGGTATTGCGAGAAACGTTCTTCCGTCATATCTTTCGGGGCAATTTTTTTTTCAGCCACGTCTGCGGCAAGTTGTAGGGCAGCATGCATCAGCTCCCATCGCGAAGAATAACTCAATGCCAGCACCAGCGTAGTGCCCGTATTTGCAGACGTCCGGCAAATGCAGTCCGTCAAAGTCTGTTGCACCGCGTCGTGCAGGCGCGACAAGTCGCCGATGACGCGCAAACGGATATTGTTTTTCATCAGGTCGGGCGTTTCGCGGTGGATGGCGGAAACCAGCAGGCTCATCAATGCCTGCACTTCGGTATCAGGCCGGTTCCAGTTCTCCATCGAAAACGTGTAGACGGTGAGATACTTCAATCCGATAGTGGTCGCCGCTTCAACGACCTTGCGCACGGATACAACGCCTTCGCGATGTCCCGTATTGCGATCGTAGCCGCGCGTTTTAGCCCAGCGTCCGTTTCCGTCCATGATGATTGCCACGTGTTGTGGCAACCGCTGTTTGTCTATTTTTTCTGCCAACGACATACAAATGTCTAAAAAACAATATTTATTCGGCGCTGTTACACTGCCGGCTGCGAGGACCAAAATCCCACGTCACCGAAATCAGCAGTAACGAGTACCAGTCTTTATTCTTCATCATGCTGCTACTGATTCCGTAAGGATTATCCAGTAGTCTGTTGCTTCCGTTCATCACATCCAACCCGTCGCCAAACAATTTGCGCACCGAAAATTCGCATCCGATATTCAGGCGATTTTTCAGTTTATACTTTACGCCCGCGCCAAGCGGAAGGTTTATCCCTGCGAAAGTCTCGCCGCCGGGCGATACGGTCGCGCCAAGCCCGACAAGCAGATAGGGGGACAAACGCCTGGTGTTCAGGTATGCAAACTTGTCGCTGTACGGGAAAAAGTTATATTCGAACTGCCCGCCCAACTCAACCAGACTGCGGCTGAACGAAACTTGCGCTCCGTTCGGAAACACATTGCCCGAACCCTCCGTCGCGCCGGACACCGTAGCCCATGCCAGACTGCCTTTGAAGGCTATTCTGAAATTAGCATTGTAACGGAAAACGACGCCTGCCGAGGGATTCATCCCCTTGAACAGGGTTGTTTTATTTGCGTCTCCCATATAAAATGCGCCGCCCGCCATCCCCCCTATTTCGTACAGGTATTCCTGCCCGTGAACAAGGGGAAAAGACATGCTCAAAAAGCAAATTGCGAGCCATCGCTGAAAAAAAGCCGAAGACATACTGTTCTTTATTTAATGTCACACCTTTTCTTCCAACGTGAAAAACCACGCAAAATTATATCCGCTGCTCAGTCTTTATATCCCAGGCGATTGATGCGGCCGCGCCACAGTTCGTCCAACATGTTTGCTTCACTGCGTTCTTTTCCGCCGAAAAGAAGCATAAAATTATCTTTATTCACCAGTATGGAGGCAAAACCTCTACCCTTATATGTCTCGGGCAAAAAGGTCAGCGAATCGGCCAAACTCCATGTTACGCCTTTGTCCGCCGACGTATAAATATCACTCAATCCCTGATTAGAAGCGTCGATGCCGCCTGTCAGGTAGAGTTTACCGTCGTAATCAGCCAGCATGGGGCCTTCCCTTTGGGCGAAATAGTCTTTTCCGCTGCCTGTCAGGCAAATCCATGCAAGGCCATCCATCGTATCCCAGCATCTGTTGCTCAATGCGCCATGACGGTCTTTGCCTGCCACGACGGTCAGATGGGAGTAATACATTTGTTTGTATGAATTTGAGGCAAATCCTGCTACGGGAAATACACCGGGCGTTTCCGTTCCCTGCTGCCATTGTCCGGACACATTCATCGCCGCAAACAGCCACTTGCCGTCATCCCTGATAATGGTTGCCAGCGCCGACGGACGTCCCAACTCCGTCCCTTCGCCGACGGCTCCCAGCAAGGCAGCGATTTCGGGCGCGTCGTCCATTTTCGTCCAGTCCTGTCCGTCGGCAGAACGATATAACGCGCCGTCCGGCGAGGGCAGGTATAAATTGCCTTCGTATTCGGTCATCTGCGAAAGCGTGAACGCCGTCTTGTCCGGAAGTCCCGTCAGTGGCGCCCTTGTCCAGTTGTTTGCATCCGGCACGGGCGATTGATACAGTTCATAGCTGTTCGCACCTCTTGCGTACATCCGGTAGCTGTCGCCGTACAGGATGACTTTTCTGTCCGTCGCCCCGCTTACAGGCAGAGGACTGGCGTCGCGCGACCATTCCATGAGGTTGGGATTTTGCTGATGTACGTTGAGTTTGGCCGTATAGCTCTTGGCTTCCTTTCCGTTGTACGAAATGATGTAAAAGATCACTTCGTCGGAAAAGTCAAGCGAATCTGTTCCGTTCCAGTATTCTTTTTTGTCGATCGCCTTCTGGTGAACTTCTACGGAAGTGATAGCTCCGATGGCGTATGTGACCGTACATATCACCTTGAAATTGACATTAGTACCGTATGGCAACGAGTCTTTGTTGAATATCAGCCCGTTTATTTGATCGATGGTGAACTTCACGGCCGACAGCCCGGATATGGAATCGCACGACATGGAAAAAGTTGATATCTGACAATTGGATAAACTCCACTCTTCCAGCTCAGTACCATCATTTCCAAGGCACGACGACATGAAGAAGAGCACGCCTCCGAACAGCCATAAAGGTATTTTATTCTTTTTCATTCACACTGTTTGTTTTATTACAAGTGTACAAAAGTAGAAACAATTTTCACGATAGACCGCAACATACATCATTATTTATAAAATTTTAGATTCCTCAAGTATTCTCCGTCATAAATACTTGCGTGAATATACAGTTATTATGGTTTCGTTAAGTTTATTTCGACTTGAAGAGTGCACACTGAAGCGCTTTTTCATTTCGTATGCTTCATTAATATGTATATCAGCCGATTTTATTCCGCTTCCGAGATGAACGGGAGCCGTTTCGACCTGCAGTTCGTCCCACAATCCCGTGTTCAGGAAACTCCGGTGAAGGCATGCTCCGCCTTCGACCAGCAACGAATACAGCCGGCGCTCGTAGAGGTTGCGCAGGATTTGTGGAACCACTTCGTCTTCGAAATCTATCCTGACATATTCCGTCCTGCCGTTGCCGGCCTGTTCTTTTTCCGTAAAGACCAGTGTCGGAATGCTTCCGTCCAGCACGTGGCACGACGCAGGTACCGACAGGCGACGGTCGATACAAACGCGCACAGGCGAAGCGCCAACCCAGTGACGCACCGTCAGCGAAGGATTGTCGAGCCTGACCGTGTTCGTGCCGACCAGAATGGCAGATACCTCCGAGCGTAATTTATGTACGAGGCGGCGTGTGGCGGCAGTAGACAACTGTACAGGCGCTTGCACGGCGCTCGTTCGGAGGCGATCGAGGTATCCGTCCACGCTTTCGGCCCACTTTAATATGATGTAAGGACGGTTTTTGGAATGGGCGGTTATAAACACGCGATTCAACGCTGTGGCTTCATGTTTCATCACATCCGTTACGACTTCGACGCCTGCCTCGCGCAACATCTTCACGCCTCGCCCCGAGACTGCGGGAAAAGGATCAAGGCAACTCACTATTACGCGCGGAATATGCTTGCGGATAATCAACTGCGTGCATGGAGGTGTTTTCCCGAAATGCGAACAGGGTTCGAGGTTGACGTACAGGGTGGCATCGCGCAGCAAGGTGGCGTCGCGTACGGATGCGATGGCGTTCACTTCGGCGTGCGCCTCGCCGTACCGCCGGTGATAACCTTCGCCGATGATGCGCCCGCGGTGGACGATGACAGCGCCAACCATCGGATTGGGCGCTACGGACGGCCGGCCGTAGCCGGCCAGCTCCATGCATCGCGCCATGTATTTTTCTTCGACCTGCATCTGTTTTTGCTTTTTTCGTATCTTTGTAAACGATATTATGAACGAAACGGTTATATACATGCGCAAGGCGCTCGCCCCTCTGTATCCTGCGGAAGAAATCAACAGCCTCGTCCGCCGAATTATAGCGCATGTGTGCCTGATGCCGCTTCATCAACAATTATTGTGCAAAGATACACAATTCTCGCGAACGGAGAAGGTACGTATTCACGCAATCATACAACGCCTCGAAAAAGCGGAACCGGTACAGTATGTGCTGGGCGAAACCGAATTTTACGGTCTCACGTTCGAGGTGAATCCGTCCGTCCTGATTCCGCGCCCCGAGACGGAAGAACTCGTAGAACTCATCCTCCGAACGCCAGGCTGCACGCAGGGCGAGAATCCGAACTCCGGAGAAAGCGATTTCGACGGGAGAGAGCCGTGCGTCCGCAGACACAGCCATTCCGCACAGGGCGCAACGGGTAAAGGATTGAAGATACTGGACGTCGGGACGGGCAGCGGCTGCATCGCCATTGCGCTGGCTCGCCACCTGAAAGAAGCGGAAATCCATGCGATCGACATTTCCGGCAAGGCGCTGGAGACGGCAAGACGCAATGCGCTGCGTCACGGCGTCAACGTCCGTTTTGCACAAGCGGATGTCCTGCGGGAGATGCCGTCGTCGCTTCCGCCGTTCGATGTGATCGTCAGCAATCCTCCTTACGTGCGCGAATGTGAAAAAGTCGGAATGTACGCCAATGTGCTGGACTTTGAACCGCATGTGGCTCTGTTTGTGCCGGACGACGATCCACTGCTGTTTTACCGGCAAATAGCATCGGCCGGTATCGAAAAGTTAACGCCGGGCGGGCGGCTTTTCTTTGAAATCAATGAGGCCTGTGGCGCGGCCGTCGTCAAAATGTTGTACGAAAAAGGATACCGCGACGTCGAACTCATCCGCGACATGTCCGGCAAGGAACGAATGACAAGAGCAAAAATATGAAGCAAATAGACGAAAACAAACTGTTACATTCGACAGCGTCGTACTGTTCGATCTGCGAACGCTGTATCAGCGACGTGAGGAAAAAACTCGCCGCGGCAGGTGCTACGCAGGAAATAGAAAAACGCATCATCGAACGCCTGCTGAAAGAAGGATTTATAGATGAGGCACGCTTCTGCCGCAGTTTTGTGAACGACAAGTTCAGGTTTA
>JAIRLL010000392.1 GCA_031259505.1 Tannerella sp. | reverse complement strand
ATTTCTCCAGGTAGAGCCGCTCTTCGGCAATGGCGCTGTCGTTCAGGTGCGCTGTGATCAGACGTTCGATTTGATGCTCGTTCAACATACTGTTTTATTTTTCATTAATCCGTTCATTCGTTTAAAAGACGTTTAAAAAGCCGTTTACCACAGTCCGTACCGCAAAACAAGCCATCCGGCCATGACGAGAAACTCCCGCAGATATTTTCTCAGAAAACTGATAGCCTTGCCGATACGGTCTTCTACCGTCCGTTCGGAAACGTTCAGTTTGCCGGCGATTTCGCGATACTTCAGTCCTTCGAAACGGTTCAGTTCAAAAGCTTCGCGATACGCTTCCGGCATCCGTTCCAGGGCGCGGTGCAGGTGGCGCTGCAGTTCGGAATAGAGGACATAGTTTTCCGTATCCACCAGATCGTCGGGACGGAGGCTCGAGAGGACATACGACTCATGTTCGAACACGACGTTGCGATGCCGTATCTCGTCCAGACAGGCATTCCGGACAGCTCGAAGCAGCCAGGATTTGAGCGACGTGTCGATGACCAGCGTCGCCCGTTCGCTCCACAGTTTCAAAAAAACCGACTGAACAATGTCTTCACAGGCGGCCTGCTGCGCAAGACAGTTTCCTGCGAACAGTACCAAATCCCTGTACCAGGCATTAAATATCAGCGAAAATGCCTGCGCATTTCCTTCCTTCAACGCGGCAATCAAATCGTATTCATCAGGCATGTCGAAAACGTATTAAACTGTAATAATATGTCGGGCGCTCCTTCGTATGCATAGTTCGTCAATCAAACGGATGCAAATGTATGCAATATTTGTTTTTCCGGAGAAAATACAGCCAAATTTTACATTCCGTACGGTTCTGCGAAATATCCCGACAGTCGGCAGAAGCAAAAAACATCCGACGGACATGAACTGAAAAAAAAATTGAATTAAACTTGTAAAATACGCTTACAAATATGACCTTTGCAGTCGGTAAGGCGAAACATAAATACATCACAGTACAAAACCGATAAACAAATTACAGTAATATGAAAAGAATTTTATTTTTTGGAGCAGCGCTACTGCTCTCGTGTTCAACAGAGAAAAAGCCGGAAGAGCCGGTTGCGGATGCACGTTCGATTGTAGCAAACCCGATGAACCTGAACTACCGGTTCCAGTTCGACGATCCCGGCTGGCGCGAAGCGGCCGACCCTGTGTGCGAATATTTCAGGGGAAAATATTACCTGTTTGCCTCCAAGTCGGGCGGTTACTGGAGTTCGCCGGATTTGAAAAGTTGGGATTTCATCCCGACGAAGAAGCTCGAAACCATTGAAAACTATGCGCCCACAATCCTTGTGCTGGGCGATACGCTGTATTTTATGGCTTCGTGGGAGCCTGTCAGAATATACAAAACGGCTAATCCCGACAGCGATGATAACTGGGAACTGACAGACAGCAAGTTTCATTTCAATGCAGAAGGCACGCAGGACCCGGCGTTTTTCAGAGACGACGACGGCAAGGTCTACATGTACTGGGGCTGCTCGAACGTACATCCGATTTACGGCGTGGAAGTAGACCCGGCAAACGGTTTCGCCACCGTGGGCGCCGCCGTGCCGCTGATCGAACATCATTCGGACAAATATGGCTGGGAGAGTTCCGGCGAAAACAACGAACTGAACAGAGACGGCTGGAACGAAGGGCCGTGCATGATTAAATACGGCGGCAAATATTATCTGCATTATGCCGCTCCGGGCACGGAATTCAGGGTTTATGCCGACGGCGCCTACGTGGGCGACAGTCCGCTCGGCCCGTTTACGTATCTCGAAAGCAATCCTTTCTCCTTCAAACCGGGAGGCTTTGCGGGAGGCGCCGGACACGGGCATACCTTCCTCGATAAATACGGCAACTACTGGCACGTGGCAACTATCAAAATATCGCAACGCCACTCCTTTGAACGGCGACTGGGACTGTACCCGCTTTATTTCACAAAAGACGGCAGTCCGGCTACGCAAACAGTGTGGACGGATTATCCGTTCGTGATACCCGACGGGAAAGCGGACTTTTCGGAAGATAACCGTTCGGCAGGCTGGCATCTTCTGTCATTTCGCAGGGAGGCCGCCGTTTCGTCGGAGTTGCCCGGTTTTCCGGCAGCCAGTGCGCTGAACGAAGAAATCGAAAACTGGTGGTCGGCCGCCACAGGCAGTCCGGGCGAATGGTTCCGGGTAGACCTGAAAGCCGCCATGACCGTTCACGCCATACAGATAAACTTTGCCGACCAGGACTTTACGGTTCGCGCACCGCATGAGCCGTTTGCTTACCGGTATATTGTCGAAGCATCCGCCGATGCGAACAACTGGGAGACGGTCGCAGACAAAAGCAGCAATGCAAAAGACGCTGTACACGAGCTTGTCGTGCTCGACAAACCCGTCAAAACACGCTACCTGCGGATTACGAACAGAGGCGATTTGCCCGGAAAATTTTCGCTCTACGGCTTCCGCGTGTTTGGCCGTGGCAACGGCAAACAGCCCGCGAAAGTGACGGGCGTCGAGGTCGTTCGCAATACCGAGGACCTCCGCAGGTATTCGCTGACGTGGGACAGACAGGAAAATGCCACCGGCTACATCGTCCGTACCGGGATAAGCAGAGAACAGTTGCTGAACGCCGTCATGGTCTTCGACAATCATTTCGAAGGAGGTTTCTTCAACAGGGATTCCCGATATTATTTTTCGGTAGACGCCTTCAACGAAAACGGCATCACGCAGACAGACGCCGTTTTTGAATGAAATCCAAAGATGAAAATTGACGCAGCCAAATGCACTCCAGATGGAAATAAAATTTGCACGGCATAAAAATACTTCGTAAGTTTGCCGGCAAAAAAAAATCAGAATGATGAACAAGCGCATATTCCTTTTGTGTATGCTGGTATTTGTTTTTATACCGGCAAAATCTGTTGCTCCGTCGGAAGTCAGGCCTGTAAAGAATCTTATCGTCATGATTCCCGACGGGACATCGCTGTCAACCGTCTCGGTAGCCCGCTGGTATCAGTGGTATCTGCATCCCGACAAACCCAGGCTGAATATCGATCCCTACATCTGCGGAACGGTACTGACCCACTCGTCCAACGCTCCGATAGGCGATTCGGCGCCTACGACGTCGTGCTACATGACCGGCTATCCGAGCCGCGCAGGATACGTATCTACCTATCCGCCGGCGGCCGGCGACGACGACATCTATCCTCTCGACCCGGCAAAAGCCTATCAGCCGCTGACAACCCTGCTCGAAGCCGTGAAACTGACGCATAACAAGGCGACGGGACTGGTTTTTACATGCGAATTTCCCCACGCGACGCCGGCCGACTGTTCGGCGCACAGCTACAACCGCAGCCGCTACGACTGGATCTCGTCGCAGATGGTACACAACGACCTCGACGTGGTGATTGGCGGTGGCGTGTCGCTGCTGTCCGAAGCCGGCGAAGCCTATCTTAAAGCCGGCGGATACGGCGTATACAAAAACGACATGGCAGGCATGCGCAGCGATCAGGGCAGCAAAATGTGGGCGCTGTACGGCGAACGGGATATGGCCTACGACCTCGACCGCGATGCATCCAAAGAACCGTCTATCGAAGAAATGACACGCACGGCTATCGAAAAACTGTCGCGAAACGAAAACGGCTTCTTCCTCATGGTCGAAGGCAGCAAGGTGGACTGGGCGGCACATGCCAACGACCCCGTCGGGATGATCACCGAGTTTCTGGCTTTCGACCGCGCCTGCCGGGTTGCGCTGGAATTTGCAAAAAAAGACGGCGAGACGCTAGTCATAATTGTTCCCGATCACGGCAACAGCGGTTTCAGTCTGGGGTCGCGCGACTGCAAATCGTACGGCACAGCCACGAAAGACGACCTGTTCGGGATTATCACGCAAGTGAAGCATACGGCCGAAGGGATTGCCGCAAGGCTGAATGCATCGCCGTCGGCGGCCGTACAGCAAATCTTTCGCGAAGAAGCCGGTTTCGAACTTCTGCCCGAAGAACTGAACACGCTGTATCAGTGCAAAAGCTACGAAAACAGCCCCGTCCCGAAAGACGAACGCTCGGACAGAGACGTGCTGCCGTCGCTCTACAGCAGTTCACTGAACGACTTCGTGGCCAAACTGATTACGTCCAAAACATGCTTCGGTTTCACCACTGGCGGACACACGGGCGAGGAAGTCTTCCTGGCTGCCTATCACCCCGCGGGCACGTTGCCGATAGGGATGAATTCCAACGTGGAACTGAATCACTACATGGCGGCAGCCCTCGGACTGGACGGAGAACTGGATAAACTGACGGCCGAAAATTTCGCTCCCCATACGAAAGTGTTCAACGGCTATACATATAATATAATACCTCCGGCCGAAGAAAAAGGCAGTCCGACGCTGGTCGTAAAAAACAGAAAAAAACAGCTTGCGATTACGCCGAATACGAACATCGTCAAAGCCGGCAACAAGGGGCAGGAAGAAATCCGTCTGCGAAGCGTCGTAATTTATGTGGACAGGAACGGGACATTCTATCTGCCCGAATCTCTAACGGAGTATTTGAAATAAAAACGGAAGAACGAAGGTTGACACAGCATTGCAATCTTCGTTTTTTTCAGACTGTTCGAGCATATTTATCATACACGATTATGTCACACAGAAATCTGGTTTCGATAGACGACTGTTCCAAAGACGATATTCTTCGTATTCTGAACAGTGCAGTGAAATTTGAAGAAAAACCCAATCGGGCGCTGCTGAAGGGGAAAGTGGTGGCCACGCTGTTTTTCGAGCCGTCGACGCGCACGCGGCTGAGTTTTGAAACGGCCGTCAACCGGCTGGACGGACGGGTGGTAGGCTTTCAGGACCCTTCGACCACCAGTTCGGCCAAGGGCGAGACGTTGAAAGACACCATCCTGATGGTCAGTAATTATGCCGACGTGATTATCATGCGGCACTATCTGGAGGGGGCGGCGCGCTATGCCTCCGAAGTGACGGATGTACCCGTCGTCAATGCAGGCGACGGCGCCAACCAGCATCCGACGCAAACGCTGCTCGACCTGTATTCCATTCGCAAGACGCAAAAAAACAACCTCGACAACCTGACGATTACGATGGTGGGCGACCTGAAATATGGCCGGACGGTACATTCGCTCATTGTCGGCATGTCGCACTTTTCGCCGACGTTTCATTTCGTGGCGCCCGAAGAACTGCGGATGCCCGACGAACAGAAACAGTTTTGCGACATGCACGGAATCAGTTATGAGGAACACACGGCTTTTACGGAAGATGTGATCAACAGGTCGGATATCCTCTACATGACACGCGTGCAGCGCGAACGCTTTACGGATTTGATGGAATACGAAAGAGTGAAAAACGTGTATATCCTGCATAACAGGATGCTGGAAAAATCGCGCCCCAACCTGCACGTACTGCATCCGCTGCCTCGCGTGAACGAAATCGCGTATGACGTGGACGACAATCCGAAAGCCTATTATATTCAGCAGGCGCGGAATGGCCTCTATGCGCGCGAAGCCGTCCTGTGCGATGTGCTGGGAATCAATACAGGGAAAAGCAATTCATAAATCATTGTCAGGAAAGAAAGATGTCAACAAAAAAGAAAACAAAAGAAAACAGAGGGATACTGCTGGAAGTAGCCGCTCTGGAAAATGGAACAGCCATCGATCATATTCCGCCCGAACAGTTGTTCAAGGTGGCACAGTTGCTTGAACTCCACAGAGAAAAAAACCGCGTCACGATTGGAAACAATCTGCTGAGCAAAAAGATGGGGAGGAAAGGAATCGTGAAGGTAGCCGACCGTTTTTTCAGTGAAGACGAAATCAGCCGCATTGCGCTGGTCGCCCCGAACGCGGTGCTGAACATCATTCGCGACTACAGGGTGGCGGAAAAGAAAAAGGTAGACCTGCCAAACGAAATCACCGATATTGTGAAATGCAACAATCCGAAATGTATCAGCAACAACGAACCGATGGCGTCGCATTTCAGCGTGGTCGACCGCGAAAACGTGACGATAAAATGCCGTTACTGCGAACGTAAAATCAACAAGGAAGATATCATAATAAAATAATACGAAATGAAACAGGACTGGAAACCGGGGACGATGATTTATCCCCTGCCTGCCGTGATGGTAAGTTGCGGCAGCGAGCCGTCGGAATACAACATCCTCACGGTGGCCTGGACGGGGACGATATGTTCCAGTCCGCCGATGTGCTACATATCCGTCAGGCCCGAGCGTCATTCGCACGCCATACTGACGAAGTGCATGGAATTTGTTATCAATCTCACGACGGAAGAACTGGCGCGCGCTACCGACTGGTGCGGCGTCGTTTCAGGCCGCGAGCATCGCAAGTTCGAAGAAATGGGGCTTACGCCGGGCAGGCCGTCCGTCGTCCGGGCGCCGCTGATCGAAGAATCGCCGCTGTGCATCGAGTGCAGAGTGAAGGAAGTGCTGTCGCTCGGAAGCCACGACATGTTTGTCGCCGACGTCGTGAATGTCAGGTACGAAGACCGGTATATCGACCCCGATACGGGCGCGTTCGACATGCAGCGCGCACGGCTGCTGACATACGTCCACGGGAAATATTACGGAACAGGCGCGCCGATCGGAAACTTCGGCTGGTCGGTGAAGAAAAAACAGTATCCTGCATGAAGAAAGTTCTACTTCTCCTGATGTCGACATGCGCAGTCTGCACAGATGCCGGAGCGCAGACGCTGTGGAAGCAGAACGACAGAATACTCAACTTCGGAATAAAACCGGGCATTCATTCCGTGATACCGTTCGGCGTGCAAATCATGCAGGACGGTGTGAAGGCGAACAGCCTGCGCCCGATAAACGGTACCGGCCGGGCGGTCGAACTGCTGATGCGGATCAACGTCGCCCGCATGTTTGTGCAGCCTGCGATTGCATGGAAATATTCTTCGATGGAGACCCGTTTCAGCAGCAGTACGAAACCCGCGCTGCACGCGCCCGGCGAACAGAGCGCCGCTCCGCAGCAGGAACAGTCGCTCTCAATGCAGTTCGTTTCGATAGAGACGCCTGTCGTCGTCGGATTTTATATTATAAAAGAAAACCCCTATGCCTTCAGCATCATGAGCGGCGTGAACACGAAGTTCGACTACGCCGCCCGTTTCACAGCGAACAGCGCGGGCATCTCAAACCTGCAGCGCGTTACGCCCCGCTACGACCTGTCGATATACTCCGCACTGGAAGTGATGATCGGCAAACTGATTTTTGACTTCGGCTATGAGTATGGACTTAACCGCCCGCTGTATGACATGAATATGAGCATGCAGGGACTGCCCTATCCCGTGACGGTGCAGGTCAGACAGCGCGTGCGAAACCTGAGCATGTCCGTCGGACTGCTCTTCTGAGTAAAAAGAACAATTAACAAAGCAACTGTAAGAATGGAATTTATAACAGCACATAATTTGACGGGTCTGATAACAGGATTCTTAACTTTTCTGATTATCGGACTTTTTCATCCTCTGGTAGTGAAAGGAGAATATTATTTCGGCGTGAAGTGCTGGTGGGCATTTCTGCTGCTGGGGATAGCGGGGATTGGCGGCGCGCTGCTGTTCCGCAACGTGTTAGTCTCGTCGCTGTGCGGCATTTTCGCCTTCTCGTCGCTGTGGGGCATCAACGAACTGTTTCAGCAGCGCCGGCGTGTAGAAAAAGGCTGGTTTCCGAAACGCGAAAAAAAAGAAAGCCGTAATGGGAAGAATCATTGAAATATGCGCCAACTCGGCACAAAGCGTTGTCGAAGCGGCAGCGGGAGGCGCCCGGCGCGTCGAACTGTGCGCCGCCATTCCCGAAGGCGGGACGACGCCAAGCTACGGCGAAATCCGTACGGCGCAGGCGCTCGCCCCCTCGATCGACATCAACGTGATCATCCGTCCCCGCGGCGGAGACTTCCTCTACACCCGTGCCGAAATGCAGTCCATGCTCTACGACATCGAGATGGCACGACAGTTGCGCGTGCACGGCGCAGTCTTCGGCTGCCTGACGGAGAAGGGCGACATCGACACGGCGCGGATGAAACAGTTGATCGAAGCCGCCCGTCCGCTCTCCGTCACCTGCCACCGTGCCTTCGACGTATGCCGCAATCCGTTCGATGTACTCGAAGAGCTGATCGCGCTCGGCTGCGACCGCCTCCTCACTTCTGGGCAGCAACCCGACGCCGTCCGGGGCATCCCGATGATTGCACAACTCGTGCGGCAGGCAGCCGGACGAATCATCATCATGCCCGGCTGCGGCGTGCGCGAAAACAACATCGCACGGATTGAACGGGAAACAGGCGCAACGGAGTTTCATACCTCCGCACGAAGCCTGCTGCCGAGCCGGATGACGTACCGGAACGAAAACGTGCCGATGGGCGGCAGCGCGGTCGCATCCGAATTTGAAATCGCACAGACCGACCGCCGCAAAGTGGCAGCCTGCGTGGAAAGATGACGTAGAGACAACTGACATATACTGCCAATGACGGAGCGTATCCGGCGTCATTGCGAGGTACGAAGCAATCCGGCGCCGTGCATCATCCCGGATTGCTATGCCTGACGGCTCGCAATTGCAGGCCGCCGTCCCGTCACCGGCAACCCGAAGGGTGAAGCAGTCCGGTAGAATAATATCGCAAAATCATGCCGCGTGCTATTATACTGCGCGCGACATGCAGAGACAGGGTTCGTCGCGTCTGCCGTTCGGGCGGGGCCGGAACCTTCCGAAACGGGTATGTCGATTCCTCAAAAAAATGTCTACCTTTGTGGCTTCATTCAACGACGGATATGATTTCGATAGAAAATTTAACGGTTGATTTCGGCGGATTTACCCTGTTCGACGGGATTTCGTTCACAGTCAATAAAAAAGACCGCATTGCACTGGTCGGAAAAAACGGCGCGGGAAAAACAACCTTGCTCAAGATTCTGGCAGGTCAGCAGGCGCCGACATCGGGCACAGTCGGCATACCCGGTGAAACGACTGTCGGCTACCTGCCGCAGGAAATGCAACTGACGGATTCGCGAACCGTAATCAGGGAAGCCGAATGTGCTTTTGAGCATATCCGCCAGATGGAGAGAGAAATCAGTCGCCTCAACAGCGAGTTAAGTCAACGCACAGACTGCGAATCGGAAGCGTTTCACAAACTTATCGACCGTGTCGCATGGCTCTCGGAGCAGTTCCAGATGTCCGGCGGAGCAAACTACCATGCCGAACTGGAACGTACGCTGACGGGGCTTGGTTTTTCGCGTGAAGATTTCGACCGCCCGACATCCGAATTTAGCGGAGGCTGGCGCATGCGCATCGAACTGGCCAAACTCCTGCTCGCACGACCGGATATACTGTTGCTCGACGAGCCTACCAATCATCTTGATATAGAATCCATCCAATGGTTCGAGACATTCATTGCCGCACATGCGGGCGCCGTCATGCTCGTCTCGCACGACCGGGCATTCATCAACAACACCACGAACAGAACCATCGAAATCGAACTCGGAAAGATTTACGACTATCGGGTTAAATATTCCGAATACGTGACACTTCGCCGCGAACGTCGCGAGCAGCAACTTCGCGCCTACGGAAATCAGAAAAAAAAGATTGCAGATACCGAAGCCTTTATCGAACGGTTCCGATACAAGCCAACCAAGTCGGTACAGGTGCAGTCGCGCATCAGGCAACTGGAAAAGATCGAACGCATCGAAGTGGATGAAGTCGACACCGCCACGCTTCGCCTGAAATTCCCGCCTGCGCCCCGTTCAGGCGCCTATCCGGTGATAGCCGAAAACGTGACGAAGCGCTACGGCGACCACCTGGTTTTTTCCGGCGCAACGTTTACCATCCATCGGGGCGACAAGGTGGCATTCGTCGGAAGAAACGGCGAAGGCAAATCCACGATGGTGAAATGTATCACGGGCGAGACTGATTTCGAAGGCAAACTGTCGACAGGACACAACGTAAAAACAGGTTATTTCGCGCAAAACCAGGCAGAACTGCTCGACGAATACGCCACGGTCTTCGAAACAGTCGACCTCGCGGCGCAGGGCGACATCCGCACCAGAATCCGCGACATTCTGGGCGCATTCATGTTCGGAGGCGAGGCAGCGGATAAAAAGGTAAAAGTGCTTTCGGGCGGCGAGCGCAGCAGGCTGGCAATGATACGGCTGCTGCTCGAACCCGTCAACCTGCTCATCCTCGACGAGCCGACGAA
>JAIRLL010000369.1 GCA_031259505.1 Tannerella sp. | reverse complement strand
CGCCGTCCCCGCTCCACTCGTCTCGGACAAGGCCAGACTGAATCCGCCCGCAGTGCAGCCGACTCTCGAATACGACCTGCCCACCGAAGCAGGAACGGAATATGTGTTTCACGCAGCACGGTCAAATTAACGGTTAACGGTTAATGGTTAATGAAGAAATGCGACGTCGATATCCGACACCTGCAACAAAATACCATTAACCATTAACCACTAACCACTAACCACTAAAAATGAGAACATTTCTTACAGGCGCAGTCATTGCGTGCATCCTCTGGGCGACAGGACAGACCAGCCTGCATGCCCAAATCACGGAGCGTCCCCGTCCGGACGAATGGAACCGGCTGGTATACGGCGCCCGGTTCATAGACCGGTTCCTGCCCATGCCTGCCGGACGGCTGTCGTCCGACACATGGGGCGCTGCGAGCGTCGTACCCCGCCATGTCGACAACGGCATCGAAGACCGCACCTGCTCCTACTGGGGCGGCAACATCGTTCGCGCCGACGACGGGCTATACAATCTCTTCGTATGCGGCTGGCTGGAAAGCTCGCCGAAAGGCCACCACGAATGGCCTAACTCGACGGTTTTCCGCGCCGTCTGCGACAACCCCGTCGGCCCTTTCATCGTGAAAGACACGATCGGCCGGGGACATAATCCCGAAATATACCGTCTCAAAGACGGACGCTACGTCATCTACGTCATGGACGGACGCTATGTAGCCGAACAGCTCGACGGCCCGTGGACATACGGCCGGTTTGAATTTAACCGGCGAGACCGCGCAATCATCGAAGGCCTGTCGAACCTCACCTTCGCCCGGCGCGAAGACGGCTCGTACCTGATGATATGCCGCGGCGGAGGCGTATGGATCAGCCAGACGGGACTGTCGCCCTGGCAGCAGTTGACAGACAGGCGAGTCTATCCGGACATTGACGGCAATTTCGAAGACCCCGTCGTCTGGCGCGACCATATCCAGTACCACCTCATCGTCAACGACTGGCTGGGGCGGATCGCCTTCTACCTCCGTTCCAAAGATGGCGTCCGCTGGATTGTCGATCCCGGAGAAGCCTACCTGCCCGGCATCGCAAAGCACGAAGACGGGACGACGGAAGACTGGTTCAAATATGAACGCATCAAGATATTGCAGGACGGATACGGCCGCGCCGTGCAGGCAAATTTCGCCGTAATCGACGTGCTGAAAAACGACGATAAAGCCAGCGACAGCCACAGTTCGAAAAACATCACGATTCCGCTGAACCCCGGCCTGCTGCTGACCCTGCTCGATACGGAACCCGTCACCCCGTCCACCCAAACCCTCCGCGTGCTGATTTCCGCCGAAGACGGTTTCGATCCCCATACGGACATCGACCTTCACTCGCTGCGTTTCGGCGCTTCGACCGAAGTCAATTACGGTCGCGGATGCAAGGTGAAGAGTACGGAAAAGTCGGGTGCAGACCTGATTGTCACTTTCAACGCCGCCGGCCACGGCATCACGTCCGAAGAATTTGCGCCCAAGCTGATCGGCAAAACCGCGCAGGGCGCGCTACTGTACGGCTATGCCCGTCTGCCGTGGATAGACTGCATCGAGCCGGTTCTCTCGGCTTGCGCGCCGGTCTTCACGCCCCGGACACAGGGAACGGACATGAGTGTGGAGATACAGAATTTCGGTCAGGAAGCCTCCCGTTCGGCCACGCTGCACATCGCCGCCCTGAGAAACGGTGCGGAAGTGACGGCATGTACCGCTGCCGTCCCCGCCCTGAAACCGTATGAGAAGGCGCACGTCATGCTGTCCACCCCGTTTCGCTTTGAAAAGGGAACGGAATACGATTTCGTCCTGACGATTACCGGCGACGGCGGCCGGGCGTTGCCCCTGCGGATCAAAGCGGCTCCGTTGAAATGAGTTCACGGAAATGCAGTGTCGAACATTCCGGGCGGAGAGATGTATGAAAAAATCCCGCACGAATTTTGGGGCACGCAGATGACGCTGATTTTTAAGATTTACGCAGTTTTTTTATCTGTGCAAATCATGATAATCAGCGTCGTCTGCGTGCTGAATTTGTGTCGGATGACGACATTTTACCGACATGTCATCTCTAAGGGATTTTTGCCGTACCCCCAGCGACACATCAGATTAGGAGTTCTAAAATTATACTTAATTAATCTTTTATTACAATACATTCATCATACAGAAACCATACAGACACCATAGACACACCATACAGGAACGCATGAGCGGAATTTATACCGGATGCGGCCAGATTTGGTAAATTAAAGTTAAGCGTTAGAAAATGTTCGATTCGACGATGGCAAAACCGGCAGCGACACTGACTATCAACGCAATAATCCACAGCATCACCAACACCCATTTTGTCATCGTCGAGAAAGGATTGAGTTTGATGAAATTGCCGAAAAATGCATGCACCAGCGCCACCAATGGTATCCCAAGCAGCAAGATACCGGCAATACCTCCGATAATTAAAATATACACAGGCTGTTGCTGCAATATTGAGCAGTGACTGCCGAATATAGAATCGTAACCGCCGGCAATCAAACCTGTCACAACTGCCAGATACACCACTATGATTGCCAGCAGCGCCGGAATCAGGACAATGGCCAGCAGAAATGTCACTATTTTCAGCAGTATACCGACAAACGTCACGATAAAATCGCCGATTTTTTGCAGCGCCGTGCGCGGTTTGCCGGAATTGATATAATCATTCACCCTGTCAAAACTGTCCGTCACCGTTTTTCCCAGGTTTTCGAGATTCACGCTTTCCCCGCGCATGATCAGCTTGTCGGCTGCCGTTTTGGCGGCAGGAACCACCAGCCACAAAATGACATATACCAGTATCACGGTAGCCGGCGCAGGAAGTATCAGCAAGACTATCAGGAGAAGACGCACCGCCGTCACATCGCAACCTAAATATGCCGCGATGCCGCTTGCGACGCCGCCCAGAATGTGATCGTCCATGTCGCGCATCAGGCGCTTGCGGGTTTTGCCCGTGGACGATGGCTGGCTGTTCTTTTCCGTTTCCGTTTCCGGTTGATTCTCTTCCCCGTCAAAAATCTCCTCAGGCCGCCCCATCCGTTTGATAACCTCTTCAACATGCTCAATCGTGATCACCTGGAAACCTTTCCGCAACCGTTCGTTAAACAATTCCGAAATGCGCGTCTCAAAATCGCCCATTATCTCGTCTGTCCCTCCTTCGCGGCCAAAATGAATGCGCAAAGTCGAAAGATACCTGTCGAGCAACGCATAAGCATCTTCATCAATATTGAATACGACGCCGCCTAAATTAATACTTAAAGTTTTTTTCATCTTATGACTGTTTTAAATTGTTTTTGATATAATCGATTGTCCCGTTCAGTTCCTGCCACGACGCTTCCAGTTCCTTCAGGAAAGCAGCGCCGGCATCCGTCAGTTCATAATATTTCCGCGGCGGCCCCTGAGGGGATTCAATCCATTGATACGACAGCAAACCACTGTTTTTTAGCCGCATAAGCAGCGGATACAAAGTGCCTTCCACGACTATCAGACGCGCATCGTGCAACTTCTGAATAATATCGGAGGCATAGCAAGCCTCCGCCTCAAGTAACAGGAGGATGCAGTATTCCAGTACCCCCTTCCTCATCTGCGATTTCACATTTTCTACGTTCATTTCTTCTCCAGTTTTTCGGCAAAGATAGGCAGAGAAATATACCTTGCAATGCATACTACTATATTTTACGCATTATTAACTCTCAAAGTCTTTGCACGAAATAAATGAATATGCCTCCTTTTATGCATAAAAACCGTATCTTTGCCTCAAAAACAGAAACATGTGTATATGAAGAATCTGATTATCTGCCTTTTCGGCTTTTATATAATGTGCATAGGTTGTACGCCGCCGTCACATTTCATCACGGATTCATCCATCCGTGCGGAAGTTTCACAAACGTTTGCGGAAAAGAAATCTTTTTTTGCCGACTCGTCGCTTTTCGCTGTTTTCGATTGCGAAATGACACTTCGCGAAAGAGAAGCGATGATGTTTCTCTACGCCTTCATGCCCATCGGCGACATTACCGACTACGGGAAGACGTTTTATTTAAATAATGTACGCGCTTCATTTGCCGCACAGAAGGAAATGCCATGGGGAAACCGGATTCCCGAAGTTGTTTTCCGTCATTTCGTACTGCCTGTCCGCATCAACAACGAAAC
>JAIRLL010000362.1 GCA_031259505.1 Tannerella sp. | reverse complement strand
CCTGACGGAAGCCGTCTCGCTGCTGGACAACATCGACGCCGTCAAAGACGGAAAGATTTCCAAACAGGCGGCGCAGCATCTGCTGGCGGAGATCTGCATTTCGCTGGGCGACTACGACAATGCCATCAGCGCGGCTACGGCCGTGATCGACTATCCGGCCGTGGGATTGATGACCGAACGTTTCGGTACGAAACTCGACCAGCCCGGCGACGTCTATTCCGACCTCTTTAAAACGGGAAACGTCAATCGCAGTTCGGGAAACACGGAAACGCTGTGGGCGCTCCAGTATGATTTCAACAATCCCGGCTCTCCTTCCGGCAACGCGTGGCACTGGACGGTGAATCCCTTCTATTCGCAAATAGCCATCACGGTGGACGGGGTGACCACGACCGCCTTCAAGGGGAATACGGCGGAAAAGGGAGGCCGGAGCGTGGCATGGTTCCAGCCTACCGAACATGCCCTGAACGGCGTATGGGAAGAAGGCGACATGCGTAATTCCGAACACAATATCGTGCGCGACGTACAGATAGACAACGACGCCTCGCCCGCGTTCGGTAAATGGTTCGTAGCCGACGGCTATTCCGTACAGGCCGATCCGGTCAGGCAATGGTTCCCGTTTTTCCGCAAGGTGATGAGCGACATTCCAGAAGAATATTATCAGCGGGATGCGGATGGAAATCCGTTACTGACAGCACTTGGCGAGCATCTGGTGACAAATAGCGCCAGCAGCACGTTTCGCGACATGTATCTATTTCGATTGTCGGAGACTTATCTGCTGCGCGCCGAGGCGTATCTGGGGAAAAACAACCCGGGCGCCGCGGCGACCGACATCAACGTCGTGCGGGCGCGGGCGCAGGCTCCGTTGGCCGCCGCTTCGCAAGTGGATATTGATTATCTGCTGGACGAACGGTTGCGCGAGTTGATGTATGAAGAATTGCGAATGTGTACGCTCTGCCGTATGGGTAAATTAGTCGAACGGACGCGCAAGTATAATTATACGCATATCAGCAAGACCGGGCCGATCGAATCGTCCGGCATGTCTATGCAGGATTATCATAACCTCTGGCCGATTCCCTTCCCGGAAATCGAACGCAATATCGACGCCGTGCTGGAACAGAATCCGGGGTATACGAACTGATTTTGTCCGCTTTGTGTAAAACTTTGTGTCCCTGGCGGTTTAAATCCCTTGCCGCAAGGGACGCAAAGTATTACAGGAAATATAAAGAAAAACTGTTATCTTTGCGACGTTTGCGGATACTTTGAAAGGCATGTCGTTTCGGACAAAAGGCATGTCCCTTTTTGCCTGCCGTTCGGGTTGCCGTCAGTAATTTTCTTCATTTATCGGTCTGTGACGAATGTTATACTGCGCGCAGCATGATTTTGCGGAAAATCCTGAAAGGCGAAGGAGCGAAGCAATCCGGAAAAAAAATATAACAGAATTATGCCGAGTATAGTATAAATATTAAAGAAATACAGAGAAAAAAGACTTATTGAGCGCGCAGGCGCACATAAAAATGGCCATTGGCTTGTAAAACAGAATTAACATTACAATTATAGCAAAATGATTAAAATAAACCGGCTACCTGTCAAACAGGCAGTATCAATGAACGAAATATTCAAAAGAAACAAAAAAAGGGTAATGAGGATTATTTCAGCCCTTATCCTGCTGTCGGGAGGTTTTTTGACGGCAATCGGGATGGCGAAAGACGGCAGTCAGGACTTGCCCGTCCGGTTCGCGCAACCGGAACAGAAACACGGAAGCATCTCACTGTACTGGCTCAACGGCGAACTGAACGGCGAAACGCTCAAACAGCAAGTCGAACTGTTACAGCAAAACGGCTTTACCGGCGTAGCGCCGCTTCCCATGCGTTCCGATAATCCGCACTATTCAACCGGTCCCGAATATTTGAGCAGCGAGTATCTCGAACTCTACAAATCCATGCTCGACGAACTGGCAGCGCGCAACATGGAGTTGATGTTTTATGACGATTGCGATTTCCCTACCGGAACGGCAGGCGGTCGGATGAAAACGGCGCATCCCGAAAAATTAATCAAATATCTGATACGCATTGATACAACACTCGCGGGAGGCGAAACGAAAAACATCGCCATCCCGCGCGGAAACAGCATGAGTTACTGTAAACTGATGAGCGCCTGTATCTCGAAAACGGGAGAAACGAAACGGGAATCTCTCACGGAGAAAACAAAGATTCTTCCGGCAGCAGACGGCTTTTCGGCGCAGGCCGAACTGCCCGCCGGAGAATGGCGGCTGCAACTGTTTCTCTGCTGTACCGACAAAAATGCGAACCTCGTGGACTACCTCGACCCGGATGCCGTCGTCAAACTGATGGATTTGACTTACGGCGCGTATTACAAACACTTTTCCGAACATTTCGGGACGACCGTTCGCACAACCTTCTACGACGACCATGCATACTATCACGTCCCCGGCGCTACGGAATGGACGGACGGTTTCAATCAAAAGTTCAGCGAGAAATACGGTTTTTCGCCCGACACGCTGTATCCTTCACTGTTTGAGAATACAGGCGAGCGGGATGCTGCAAACCGTGTGGCGCTGTTCGGCGTTCGCGATCAACTGAATGCCGAAGGTTATCCGCGTGTCGTGTCGCAATGGGCGGCGAAACACAACATGGCCTGTTCCGGTCATCCGGCCGGGACATATCGCCCGAACCCGCTCCAACTGATGGGCGACGGACTGCTCTATTTCAAGCATCAGGACATTCCGCTGTGCGATTACATTCACTTTTTCAGGCATGGCACCGACGGATTCAAC
>JAIRLL010000336.1 GCA_031259505.1 Tannerella sp. | reverse complement strand
CAAACCTTCAGCAATCTGTCCGTCGATTATTTTGTTGACCAGAGCGGTCAATGTTTCGTCGGTATATTCGTGCAGGCTGCGAGACGCAGCTTCGACCGAATCGGCCATCATCAGGATGCCCGTTTCCCTGGTGAAGGGATTCGGGCCTGGATAGGTAAACAGTTTGTCGTCCACCGGCTTGTCGGGGAATGTATTCCTGTACGAGTTGTAGAAATACTTGGTCTTGCCCTGTCCGTGATGCGTGCGGATAAAGTCGATAATCTGCTTTGGGAGAGAGGCTTTTTCCGCCATTTTCACGCCGTCGGCGACGTGACGGATGATTATCCGGGCGCTCTCTTCGAACGGCAACTGACTGTGCGGATTGTTGCCGCCCTTCTGGTTTTCGGTGAAGAAAGCGGGATTGTTCATCTTCCCGATGTCGTGATACAGGGCGCCCGTGCGGATAAGCTGCGTATCGGCGCCTATACGCGCACCCGCCTCCGAAGCCAGAATGGATACTTGCAGCACATGCTGGAACGTGCCCGGACATGTCTCCGACAATTTGCCGAGAACGGGCGTATTGATATTCGAAAGTTCGACCAGCGTAATCGGCGAGACGTATCCGAATATCTTTTCCAGCAGGTAAATCAGCAGATACGAGAACATCAGCAACACGAAATTGACGCCGAAGAAAAGCAGCATAATCCACCGTATCTTGCTGAAATCGCCTTCCTGATAGAGCGACAGGCTCAGATAGGCCAGTGTATACGAGGCGAAAATGAATATCGAACATCGAACCAACTGTGCACGTTGCGTCAATTCTTTCAGCGTGAAAATCACGGCAATGCCTGCAATAATCTGCAAAATCAGAAACTCGTGCGGGAAAGGAGCGAGCAGCGAACACAGCAGTACGGTAATCAGGTGTGTAAACAGAGCGGCATGTGAATCGAAAAACGTACGTACCACAATGGGCAAAATCGCAAACGGCAGGATGTAAATGCTCACAATGCCGTATTTGGCGCAAACCTCTGCAAGAATGCATGTAGTCAGAATGGCCAGTACGATGAAGAGCAGATTGCGCCGGTTATAAAAAATGCCGGGGCAGAACGAGGCCAGGTAAAGCCCGCTGCAAAGCAGAATGCCGAAAATCAGGATGAACTGGCCTGTCCAGATAAGAGCCTGTCGCTGGTTTCCACCCGACTTGGTCTCATAAATCGTTTTGAGTGAAAGAAGCGCCTTGTACGTGTGGCTGTCCACGACTTCCCCGCGCTCGACAATGCGCTCGTCCTTCTGCATCATGCCCGACGAGATGGAGAGACCCTGCAACTGTTCGTTCAGAATCTTCTCGGACGTTTCACTGTCATAAAGCAGATTTTCGGTCAGATAGTCATTTATATTGCAGGCTTTAAGCACATTCATGTCCAACGAAGAAGGCGCGCTGCGGATAATCGCTTCGTATGCAGACTTGACGGTATTGAAACTGTTCACGTTACGAATTTCGGATACATTATCTTTAATGATATACACGCGCGAAAGTTTCGTCTGCCGTAGATTTTCAAGTTCTTTCGGCAGGAGAATTCCCCGGTCGTAAAGTTTGTTGAGCTGGGTTTCGATGTATCGTAAACAATTGGCATGTTGAACATTTCTATCTGTCAAAGACCGGTAGGCCGACGTTATTTTTTCCTTACTGTTTGTTTTCACTTCCATATCCATGCGGAAATAAGGTTTGAACGAGGAACGGATACTGTCTTTTTCGGCTTTGATTTCGTCGTCTGTTTTGTGGATGGGAAAATCGAAAGGCGCTGTCAACAACTCATATTGCCATGGCTTGCCTTCGTAAAACTGGTAAGTGAACTTGCTCCCGCGCGGAAAAAAATAGGTTATCAGTATCGCAGAGATGGCGAAAAGGATAACAGGCTGAATAATTGACTTTTTTGTTTTCATATGAAACGAATATGTTTGTTTTCAATGGCGAAATTACGTAAAATAATTCAGCATGAAAAAATAAAGCACTATTTTTGCTGCCAGAGAATGAAAAACAGGGTATCTTCACCCTTGTTTTAAGGTTCGGAATTTAACTGAAGTAAACGAAGTAAACTTTATGGTAAGAGTACGATTTGCTCCCAGTCCGACCGGCCCGCTGCATATAGGCGGCGTCCGCACGGCATTATATAATTATCTGTTTGCCAAACAAAAAGGCGGAGAAATGATTCTTCGTATCGAAGATACCGATTCGCAGCGTTTTGTGGAAGGAGCGGAAGAGTATATCATTGAATCGTTCAAATGGCTGGGTATTCCCTTCGACGAAGGGGTCGGATACGGAGGCGACAGCGGCCCCTATCGCCAGAGCGAGCGAAAAAATGTCTACAGGCAATATGTCGACCAACTGCTGTGCGACGGATTGGCATACATTGCGTTCGACACGCCCGAAGAGCTGGAAGCCAGGCGAAAGGAAATTCCCAATTTCCAATACGACGCATCTGTACGAATGCAGATGCGCAATTCGCTGACGCTGTCTGCCGGCGAAGTCGAGACGCTCGTTGGCGCAGGCGAACGGCATGTCGTCCGCATCAAAATCAATCCCGGCGAAGACATTCGCGTGCACGACCTGATTCGCGGCGAAATAGTTATAAACTCATCAATTATAGACGACAAGGTGCTGTACAAGTCGTCCGACGAATTGCCGACATACCATCTGGCGAATATCGTAGACGACCATCTGATGCGAATCACGCACGTCATCCGCGGCGATGAATGGCTGTCGAGTGCTCCGCTGCACGTATTGCTGTATCGTTACCTGGGCTGGGAAGACACAATGCCGGCTTTCGCGCATCTGCCCCTGCTGCTCAAGCCCGAAGGCGGAGGCAAGTTGAGCAAGCGCGACGGCGACAGGCTCGGATTTCCCGTTTTTCCGCTGGAATGGCGCGATCCCAAAAGCGACGAAACGTCGTCGGGCTATCGCGAAAGCGGCTATCTGCCCGAGGCGGTCGTCAACTTTCTGGCCTTGCTGGGATGGAATCCGGGCGATAACAGGGAATTGATGTCGATTGACGAACTGGTCAACAGTTTCGATCTGGCGCATTGCAGCAAAAGCGGAGCGAAATTCGACTACGAAAAAGGCAAATGGTTCAATCATCAATACATACAGAAGCGCGACAATCGGGAAGTGGCCAGCATGTTTGCCCCCGTGCTGGAAAGCCACGGCGTAAAAGCCGATTCCGCGTACGTCGAGAAGGTTGTCGCGTTGATGAAAGAAAGAGTCAACTTTATTCCCGAACTGTGGGCGCATACGTATTTCTTCTTTATTGCACCGGCAGAATATGACGAAAAAACGCGCCAGAAACGATGGAAAGCAGACAGTGCGGCTCAATTGGCCGAACTGATAGACGTCATTCAGTCCCGCGAGCCTTTCGATGTGGAAGGGACGGAAGAATACGTAAAAACGTGGATCGCCAGTAAGGGCTATCATCTGGGGAACATCATGAACGCCGTGCGTCTGGCGCTTGTGGGCGAAGGTATCGGACCGCAGATTTTCCACATCACCGAAGCTCTCGGAAAAGAAGAAACCATCCGGCGGCTACGGCGGGCAATTGACGTGCTGGGATAGAGTATGAGGCTTGTTTACACCTTGATATTGCACGTGTATGCATTTTTCGCGGCGTTGTTTTCGTGCTTCAATCGCAAGGCGCGAATGACGCGATGGGGACAATGGCGCACAAACGGCATCCTGCGGTCAAAAATAGATGGCAATGCCCGGTACATCTGGTTTCATGCCGCTTCGCTGGGCGAGTTCGAACAGGGTCGTCCGCTAATGGAAATGGTACACAAACGCTATCCGCAGTACAAGATTCTGCTGACGTTTTTTTCGCCGTCGGGATATGAAGTGCAGAAAAATTACGACGGCGCGGATGTGGTCTGCTATCTGCCTTTCGACACACCCTACAGGGTGAAGAAGTTTCTGAATCTGGCCAATCCCTGCGTGGCGATTTTCATCAAGTATGAGTTCTGGTTGAACTATCTTGTGGAACTCAAGCGACGGGAAATTCCAGCCTACGTCGTATCAGCCATTTTTCGCAAAGAGCAGCTCTTTTTCAGGAGCTACGGTCGATGGTACCGGCGGGCGCTGTCGTGTTTCGACCGCCTGTTCGTGCAGGATGAATCGTCTGCACAACTTCTGGCCGAATACGGCATCACCTGCGTAAGCGTCTGCGGCGATACGCGTTTTGACCGTGTGATAGACGTTCGGCATCAGGCGCGTATCCTGCCGGCGCTTGATGTGTTCGCGGGAGACGGCAAATATCCCGTGCTTGTGGCGGGCAGCACCTGGCCACAGGACGAAGACCTGATTATACATTATTTCAACAGCCATCCGGCGATGAAACTCATCATCGCGCCGCACGAGATTCACCGCGAACATCTGCTCGACATCGAATCGAAACTGCAACGCCCTTCGCTGCGTATCTCGGAAATAGACCGGCAGTCCGTGGCAGACAGGGACTGCCTGATTGTCGACAGTTTCGGACTGCTTTCGTCCATCTATCGCTATGGTCAGATGGCTTATATCGGCGGCGGTTTCGGCAAAGGAATCCACAACACGCTCGAAGCGGCGGTCTACGGCATACCTGTCATTTTTGGTCCTAATTATCACAAGTTCAAGGAAGCAAAAGATCTGATTGCTCTCGGCGGCGGCTTTTCGCTGGTGGGCGAAGCGGCTTTTGTCAAACTGATGGACGATTTCGTCGCACATCCCGAACTGCGACAGGAAGCAGGCGCAATCGTCGGCAACTATGTGAAACAAAATGCCGGCGTCACCGAAAAGATTCTTGACGAATTGAAAATATGAGACAGTTTTACAGCGCAATAGATCTGCTGAAAGGCATGACGGCAATTCCTTCCTTCAGCCGTGGCGAGACGGCGGTGGCAGACTACCTGCAATCGCAATGGCAGAAAGCCGGGCATACGGTGCATCGCAAAGGAAACAACCTGTGGCTCACATCGCAACCGTTCGACACTGCCAAACCCGTCATCCTGCTCAATTCGCATATCGACACGGTGAAACCCGTCGACGGATGGACAAAAGCCCCTTTCTCACCCGTCGAAGTCGACGGCCGTCTCTACGGACTGGGCAGCAACGATGCCGGCGGCTGCGTAGTATCGTTATACGGGGCGTTTACGATATTAAGCGCACGTCCGCAGCCGTACAATCTGATCTTCCTCGCCTCGGCCGAAGAAGAAGTGTCGGGCAGTAACGGCGTAGAAAGCGTATTATCAGAACTTCCGCCCGTCGCATTCGGCGTGGTAGGCGAGCCGACCGCCATGCATCCGGCCGTTGCCGAAAAGGGACTGATGGTGATTGACTGCATCAGTCACGGCAAATCGGGACATGCCGCACGCGACGAAGGCGTCAACGCCATCCTGCTGGCCATGAAAGACATCGGGTGGTTTCATTCGTATACCTTTCCGCAGCAAAGCGACTTGCTGGGGCCGGTGAAGATGACGGTGACGATGATCGAAGCCGGCACGCAACACAATGTCGTCCCCGATACGTGCAAGTTTACGATCGACGTCCGCTCGAACGAATTTTATTCCAACCGGCTCCTCTTCGACATCATCCGTGAAAAAGTTGCCAGCGAAGTCATTCCCCGCAGTTTCCGCCTGAATTCTTCGTGCACGGATACATGCCATCCGTTTGTGCGGCGGGCTGTGACGCTCGGCAAAACGCCTTTCGGCTCGCCCACGCTGAGCGACCAGGCGCTGATGCCTTTCCCCACGGTCAAAATCGGCCCCGGCGATTCCGCACGTTCACATACGGCGGACGAATATATATTGCTCTCGGAAATTCGCCATGCCATCGAAACTTATGTGCTCCTGCTGGACGGACTGGATCCGGCATGAGACGCCTTCACGACGAATTGGGATATTCGGAACCCGGTATTTGCTTATATTACAAGCACCGGTTCGCCCGATTGGATATAATCCGTCAAAGGCTGTCCCATAAACCTTACGTTTACGCCCAGGCGTGCCAAGTCATTCGTGACCCCGCAGACATCGCTGCAATCCTTGCAGGCTTCCACATTTATGCCGGAATGTATCATTTCCAGTACTTCGGTCTGTACTTGCGTGTCTTCCGCGACAAGTTTCGCCGACGCGCCCCAAATTATCACATTGATTTCTTTCCACCAGCCTCGACTTTTGGCATTCAATACGTACACGGCAAGCATCGTCAATACGGTAATTTTATTGTCCGTTGTCCACAGGATATTGATCCTGTTCGTATTCTTCTGTTTTGTCATTTTCGAGACTCTAATATTTCCGATTCAATATTTCCGAATAAATCACGGCTTTACGGAAAGAGTCCGCACTGTTCAACTCCAGTTTGTCCACAAGCGATATATCGTTTGCCTCTTTGTCCGGAAGCGACATTGCATTTTCCAGCACACGCTGGCCTTCGTTTGGGAACAGCGGCACGTATCCACCCGTCTTTTTTGCACGTTCGGGAGCAGGCGGCATTTTTATTTTTGCTCTTGACGGGATGTGAACGGGCGGCTCCTCTTCGTATGCTGGCGGCGGGGGGGGCGGCACAGCCGTTTCAGTACGATTTTTCTTCTTTGCCGAGTTGACAAACGAAACGATGGCAACTACTAAAAAAATAATATAATATAACCAGTCTCCAAAATTGTCCATAAGTTTTAATTACTTTTGCAACCCAAAAGTACGTATTTATTTTTATACAAACAGTCCTGTTGGAAAAAAAATAAATGGAGATGCCCAAGAAAACGAAATAGCAGATGCGTAAATTATATATAGAAACGTATGGTTGTCAAATGAATGTAGCAGACAGCGAAGTGGTTGCCGCCATTATGCAGACAGACGGATATGTCATAACGGAAAACATCGAAGAGGCGGACGCCATTTTTGTGAACACCTGTTCGGTACGCGACAATGCCGAGCAGCGCGTCGTGGGGCGGCTGCAATATTTCCGGTCTCTCCGCAAAAAAAACAGTGCGCTGATTATCGGTGTGCTGGGATGCATGGCAGAGCGGGTAAAAGAGCAGTTGCTCAACGAACACGGCGTCGACCTCGTAGCCGGCCCTGATTCGTACATGGATTTGCCGAATCTGGCAGGCGCCGTCGAGCGTGGCGAAAAGGCGATTAACGTAACACTGTCGACACAGGAGACGTATAAAGATGTGATTCCTTTGAAATTTGGTGGCGTACGCATTTCCGGTTTCATCTCCATCATGCGCGGCTGCAATAATTTCTGCACTTACTGTATCGTGCCCTACACGCGCGGACGGGAACGCAGCCGCGACGTGGACAGTATTTTGAACGAAGTCCGCGACATGAAAACGCACGGATACCGCGAAATCACGCTGCTGGGGCAGAATGTCAATTCGTATCGTTTCGAAAAAGGCGGCGAGACATTCGATTTTCCCCGCCTGCTGGCGCGTGTTGCCGAAGAAGCGCCCGGGATGCGTATCCGCTTTACGACGTCGCACCCGAAAGACATGA
>JAIRLL010000315.1 GCA_031259505.1 Tannerella sp. | reverse complement strand
CGCTACCACCTGTTACTATCACCAGTTCATTTTCTATTAATATGGGATAATATTTATCGGGTATTTCTTCGCGGATGCTTATGCCGTTTAATTTTTCGGCCAATTCTTCTTTTGTCATTGTTTTAAAATTATTGATTATTTATCTTTGCCTGTGTTATAGGCTATTATTAATATTAATAACATTACTACCCTGTCTTTAACTCTTTAACTCTTTAACTCTTCCTTTCTCCCGCATGGCCATCCTCCTTCCAACATTTTAAAATGGTGTTCTATTAAAATCAATCCTCATCCCTTTCCCGGCTACGTGTACGGTTTTGCCCGTACCGGTCTGTATTCCGGCCTGAAATTCGGCGGCGTTGCTGTTATCGTCCGACAGGTGTATCAGCACGATGTTGTTCACCGCCGACAGGTCGTTGGCAAGCAGCGTTTTGAGGCAGGTGTCGTACGACAAATGGCTTTGCAGCGTCCGGTTACGCTGTGCAGCCGGTATTTTGCCGCTACGGGTGTTTGCATCTAAAATATCGCGCCGGTAATTGCACTCAATCATGATTTGATTCAATCCTGTGAACGTGTTTTTCAGATAAAACGTGTCGGTTGCAAACAGCGTCGTCCCCATTTCGTCGTGATGAATCAGGAAGCCGTAAGGCTCTGCCGCATCGTGCTGTACATCAAACGGCAATATGCTGAATTTGCCGAGTTGAAAAACGTGATTGGATTCGAGGTAAAAAGGGGAAACGTAATTGGGATATTCAAGGCTTTTTATTGTTCCTTCCGACCCTGCAACGTTTACCCGTGCATCAAGAAACGCGTGAATGTATTTTGCATGGTCTTGATGTTCATGACTGACAATACATCCTTCGATGCGCGAAATGTCGAAATCGACCGCCCGTTTGACTTCGGCGAAGGGAACGCCGGCTTCTATCGCCAGCGCTTCCCTGCCGTTGTCAAGAAGGTAACAATTCCCTCTGCTACTGCTGCCTAAAATCTTGAGTGTCATCATCAAAAAGGAACTTTGGCTTGAGATACTTTGGCTTGAGATACCCTGGGTGGCGACTGCGTGGATGCTGCCCTCGTCTGCGTCGCTGCTGCCGTCGCTTGCGTCGCTTGTGTCGCTTGTGTCGCCTGCGTCGCTGCTTCCGTCGCTTGTGTCGCTTGCGTCGCTTGCGTCGCTTGCGTCGCTTGTGTCGCCTGTGTCGCTTGTGTCGCCTGCGGAACGCCGTCAAACCCAACCAACCCGCCGGCATTCGCGTTTTCGGCGATTTCCTTATTGACAGCCGCCGAAACATCAACATATTCTACGTCCTGTATGCTCTGTTCTTCCGCCGTGTACATTGCTCCCAACTGCGCGGGAAAGGCTTCGCGCAAAGCCTGCACAATAGCCACCTTGCGTATCATCGTGGATTTTTTACCTGTCCACGTACTTTTGCCCGTGTTGTATTCTTCAAGCGTCACGCGCGCTACGTAAGGGTATTTCCGGTCTTTACGGGAAACTTCCGCCCAGCCGCCAAGCAATACGTCGGTAGACAGACAGAAACTGCCTTCGACATCCAAAAGGCCATCACCGCGTTTCACTATCAATCCGGCCCTTAAACCCTCGTATTCCGGACAATTCTCTGCCCGTTTCATTAACGCTTCTTTCGAGACTACCATCTGTACAGTTGCCTTATCATCGCGCCCGTATTTTATGAGATAAGCCTCATTCAAAAACGGATTCAGCGAATTAAATTTACAGGTGTAAATAAACAGGATGATCTCGCTGTTCGTCACTTCGCCGCCGCCTCTTACAAGCAATTTCCTGACAATGTCAAACGACAGTGTCACCTCCTGACCTGCTACCGTGTAAGTGGTCATCCCTTTTTCATCCTGCGATGCAGGAGTTTTGTTGTTTTTCGTGTCCATATTTCTATTATTTATTTGATTATTTAATTATTAATTCCTTATCCTTCGTTACCACCAAATGGATGATTTGGCTGTCCGTTTTTATCAATTGATTGATTGATTCGCGCCGGTCAATGAAAATCGGGGCATTCACGCCGTAAAACTTGGTCAGGGCGTTGATAATGTCCAATCCTGCGTTAATTTGTCCGGCCGTGTTCGCCGATCCGAACGGCACGCCCGCGACTAAAGGCAAGCACGTTTCTACCTCGTTCCCTTCGATAGTGTAATCGAAGAGTTTGAACGTAACATGCTCAAACAGCCCGTTGATGCGCCGTTCGCATTCGTCGATGCGGGCCTTGGTAAACTGCTGCATGATGTATTCTTCGCGCTCTGCGTCGGCTATCTGCTGCGCAAGGCTTTTGCCCTGCGCTTCCAACCCTGCAATTTCAGCCGTATACTGCTCGATTAGTTCTCGGTTTTTCAATACCGCCTTGAGCCTGTCCAACTGCGCGGACAACTCCCTTTTCCGAGCCTGCAATGCCGACGTATCCTCCGGTTTCACGTCGTCCTGCTTCTTTTCCAACTCCACAATTTGGAGTGAGATTTCCGCCCATTCCGGCAGGTCTTCCGGACGGACTTCTTTCTCCTCTGCCACAGGAGCGGCGGCAAGTTTCGCTTTCAGTTCCGCAAGTTGCAACTTGTGTTCCCGTAATTTCGTTTCGGCCTCCGAAACGGCGTCCATCATCTCTTTGATAGATTTCTCCATTCCGGAGATCTGTTCGGACAGTTTTTTCCCTTTGGACGTCATCCCGTCCAAAGTTTTTGTTTTCTCCTCCTCGAACAGGGCGCGCGCCTGGGCTTTTAGCGGCTCCGGCAAAGGCTGTTTGCAGACATGGCAAATGTCGTCGCCCGCGTACTCTTTTGCGTTTTCTTCCGCCCATTCCTGACGCATATTTTGCAGTTCTTTCTGCTTGTCGTCAAAGGCGTCTACCTGCAAGTCAATTTCGCCCTGCTTGCGTATGCAGATATTGCTGAACGTGTCGATTTTGTCTTCCGTCTCGCTGATGGCGTTCTCTAATGTCCTGCGCGCTTCTTTCGCCGCGAAAGCATCCTCGTTTGCTTTGGTTTCGGCGGCAAACAGGATTTGTTGCTGCCGTCGCTTCAAGGCGTTGATTTCAGCCTGCCGCCTCTGTACGGCTTCAAACTGCCGGTTTGCCGCTTTGTTCTTGTCGGCAATAGCCTCGTCTGTCGCGGCCATCTGTTGGTCGAGTTCGGCGATTTTGGCTTCCAGCGCTGCAAAGTCCGACGCTTCCGGCGTCAGTTTATGCGTCTGGTCAATACGCGGCTGTATCTGCGCCAAATCCGCTTTGAGCCGTTTTTTGCGGGCGGTAATTTCGTTCTTGAAGTCTGCAAAACTTTTGCCCGAGATACGGTCCAAGAGGGCGGCAAACTCCGGCTTCTGCGTCGCAATATCGGCGTCGCTTATCGTGCCGGCAAGCTGGAATAACTGTTCCCGCTGTTCCTGCCACTTCAACTGCGTGGCAAAATACAGCGGATTCGTTATCATCTTAAACACCGTTTCGGGAATGATTTCCGATATTCGCTTCTGATATTCGCTGACGTTCAACGGTACCTCGTTCCAGTACGTTTCCGTTTCGTTGCCTGTGAACACTTCTTCAATCTGTCCACGCGGTTTTACCCATTTTTCGGTAAACACACGTTACAATATTACCGTCTCGCCGGATATGTCCAGCGTTCCCGTTACGCTGCACTCGACGCGGTGCAGCGGCTCGCCGTTTACGCACGTCCGGATTTCGTAATCCTTCCGGTCGTGACTGTCCTTACCGAACAGCAGCCAGCAAAAGGCGTCGAAATGACGTGTTTTGCCCAGACCGTTACCGCCGGAAATGGAAGTATCGAAAGGATTAAACTCCGTCGTCCGGCTCTTCTCTCCCCTGAAATTCGTCAGAGTGAGGCTTTTTAATGTTACTTTTTTCATATTTATTTGATTTTATTTAATTATATTACCAACATCCAACATCTGTCCCTTTCGTCCCCTTCTGTCCCCTCTCTTAAACTCTTTAAGTCTTTAAGACTTTGATATTCATACCGCACCACATTTTTACCGTCCGTTTCATTTTGCCTGCTAATCTCTGAAAGCAAGTGCTCACAGCACGCATTCATAGATTCGCCCGTACCGAGAATCAGCGTATTGCCCACATATACAGTGCAATAGAATTTCCCGCCTATGTACCATCCATACTGCGGTCGGATTTCAGCCTGTGGAAAACGCTCCCTCGAACGCTCTACCGCAAGTCGTAACAGTTCTTTTGAATTTTTCATGTCTTTTTATTTTTAGAGTTTATTTTCATTACTGGTTGATTTTTTCCATAATGTCCCTGTATCTGTAAAATACGCGCCTCCCTATTTTTACGGGAAGCAGGTATTTCTTTCGATCCCACTCCCATAGCGTGGAAAGTGTTACGCTAAGCATTTTAGCCGTTTCTTCGCGCGTTAGAAGGCGATCCTGCGTATTTTTCGCTCCTTCCGTTTTCCCCTGCTCTCTGGAAGCCGCCATCAATACGGTGGAAAACTCCAGCAGGTCGGAGGCGGATACCTCCAGTTTTACCTTTTGATTCAGTTCAGGGCTTCCTGCTATCTTGAAAATATCGATCATTGTTATAAAATTTATTGGTTAATGTTTTTACTATCTTCATCCGGCCATCTGAACGACAGGATATAATATCCGTCGTTCGATGCTTCAAATACAATCTCGAACCGCTCAATGCGCTTGTCCGCCGAAAATTCGGACAGCTTGCTCATCAGTTCCCCCACGGTGGTACGGGCAAAACATTTTTTGCCCGTATCTACGGTGGTTTTCTTATTCTTATGGAAATTTTTCATCTTTGTTTGTTTTTCAGGTTTAACAATAAAAGAAACAACCGTGTTTCGTATAATATTCTGCCTAACGGTACGGATTCAAAGCCATAGTATTGAGTGTTCGTGTGCCGCCCACTCCGGTCGATGCCGCTTTCCACTCCACCTCCATAAAGCTCTTGCAGTACATGATCACTTTATACCGATCCTGTTCCAGCGCTTTTC
>JAIRLL010000295.1 GCA_031259505.1 Tannerella sp. | reverse complement strand
GTCGGTCACGCTGACGGGTTTTTAGGGTTTGACGCTGAACGGCAGTTCTTCGGCGTCGTACGAGAGGTTGAGCGACGGCGCGAGGCTGCTCAGGATAAAAAACTCGCGTATGTTGAACGCTTTCGTTCCCCCTCCGTACGCTTTCCAGAAGCAGAAGGGCGTTTTGCCGTCCCAGTAGCCCAGTTTCTTAGCCACGTCGAACACGTTGGCCGACGCCATGTACCGGTCTTTGTCCGCCAGGTCGAGCGAGGAGATGCGCGGGATGTTGGCCGACACGCCCACGTGGTCGTCCGGAATACGAACGGCAGCCCATACGCCGCCTGTCCTGTCGGCGCCTTCGCCGAAGACTTCGAAGTGCCATACTTCTTTCGTGTCGGCAATCGTCAGACACTCGCCCGCGTCGGCATAGCCGTATCCGGCAATCAGTTCGCCCATGAGGCGGATGGCGTCGCGTGCTGTCGTGCAGCGTTCCAGGGCGAGGCGTTCCAGTTCTTCGATCATGAACATGCCGCGGCGGTTGACCAGTTCGCGACGGCCGGAGATGGTCGTCTCGCCGATGCCGAGCTGTTTTTCGTTGAAGCAGGGATACGAGGTGTTCAGAAAGCGGTAGGTGGCGCGCGCCTGCGGCACCGTCCCCTTGACGGTCCACTGGCTGCGGTCGTCGACGAACTCGGTGTGCATCAGGCCGTCGTAGATCGTGGTCGTCGTATCGCGGTCATACGTGGCGGCGGGGACGATGTTCATCCACGTCCGATAGTTGCCGTCGCACGTATGGCTGGTGATCACCGAGCCGTCGGTCGACGCCTTCCGCCCGACCATAATGCTGGTACAGCTTTCCGGACTGTTTTCCGGACGGGCGTATTCAATTTCCTGTGCACCTGCCTGCAGGCATATACCTGCAAACAGGGCAAATACAATAAATGTCTTTTTCATCTTTATTTGATTAAACTGTATAATGTTCGCAAATGTACACTGAATATTTTGAATTGCGAACATATGGTCGTATAAATCCAAAAATTATTTCTCAACGGCGCATTTCCAACCGCAAAGTCCCAAAAGTCCCCAACAGCCCCAAAAGTACCAACCGTCCCTTCCTCTTTCGTTTTCAGAACAGGTATTCTCAATGACGCCATTGCGATCAGCAATGCCATCTCCCCGTCCTCCCCCTATCCAATAACTTTCGTAATATCATCACTCCACGGCCCTGGCTGCAGCCGCGGATTCTTTCCTGAAAAGGCATGTCGTTTTAGGTAAAAGGCATGTAGATTTCGACAAAAGGCATGTCGTTTTGGTCAAAAGGCATGTAGATTTCGGCAAAAGGCATGTCGTTTTAGGCAAAAGGCATGTAGATTTTGGCGAAAGGTACATCATTTTTTGCCTTCCGTTCGGATGTCTGTCTGTAATTTCACGCATTTGTCTGTATGCAATAATGAATGCTGTTTCTGTCTGCGTCGAACCAGAACGGCCGGAGGTTAAACTTCCGCCCGCCGGCGAAGCGGGACGGAAGTTTGCCGGGTCGTCATCCGGTTATTAACCATATTAAAATCACAAAGCTTCAAAATAAAATCCTCCGGACGAAAAGTTTCCGCTTATCGTACCGGCCGATGCGCCTGTTATCTTGATGCCGAGCACATAGACTTTTCCCGATTCCAACTGGGAAGCGTTTACTTTTACGATATATTCCGCACGGTTGACGCCTTTCGGGATCGTGACGGAACTGCCGGACAGAGTATAGGCGGACGACGGGAGGACGGCATAGTCGAGCCCCGTCTGCCGGCCTACGACGTCGGCAATCGCTTCGTCGACGGCCAGTTCGACCGTCACGTCGCCCGGAGCGCCGCTGAGCCCGGTGTAGTTTACGACAACCGGGAACTCGAAACTTGTGTCCGTTACTATATCGTACACATATTCTCCCGTAGAATCAATCAACTCCTTGAGGTTGCGGGATGCATAGGTTTGCGACGCCGTGCGTGTGGAATGGAAGTTGTATATCTCCACAATGTCACCGACTCCTTCTTCAAAAATAACTTCCTGCGGAAGGCATGATAACAGACAGGAGACGGCCAGCGTCAGGCTTAAAAATCGAATATATCTTTTCATATCTTTCTTCATTTTATATTGTTACTAATCATTTTTATCCCAGAAAATCGGCGTTGAATAGGAGTTGCCTGCATCAGGAGTGTTGGGATTGATGTCGCGTTCGGCGGTTTGCGGATACAGCAGCCGGATGGACAGTTGGTCGGGACGCGGCGAAGCGGTCATGTACGACACGAATGTCCTGTTGGGCAACCGTCCGACATTGTCGATTTTCGGGTAGGCCGTGCGCCTGAAGTTGCTCCATGCTTCGTGACCGTTGATGACGTTCGAGGCGATATACATCTGCGTGATAATGGCTTCGAGGATCTGTTCCTTTGTCGTTGCCTTTTCGGGATTGACGAGAGGGCTGTTTTCGTTGTTGGCGATGTATTCCTCGACGTCGTCTTCCGGTTTGGCTCCCTGGACGAGCGAACCGCTGATGTTTGTTTCCAGATAGCGGAACGATTCTTCGATGCCTTTCAGGTAGTTGCTCTTCCAGTCGCCGTCGAGTTCATGCCCCGTGGCGGCGGCTTCGGCCAGCAGGAAGTAGAGTTCAAAGGCGTAGAAGGCGACAAAGTCCTGATCGCGCCCTTTCAGCACGCTTTCGAGCCATACGTACTGCGGCGTTTTGGGACGCCCGGCCGTTTCGTTGCCAAGCTGGAAGTTCGGCGTTTCGGGATAATCCCTGTAAAGCAGGGCGCCGCGGCGGTCGTCGATCAGTTTCCCTTCCAGATATTCGAATGCGTTTTCGGCCGTATCGCCGCTAAGGACGGTAGTCAGGTAAAACGTCATCAGATACGTGGTGGGAAGGTAATAGCTTGCATACGTTGCTCTTGACCCTGCCGTATTGCTGTGATAGTCCGTATAGAACGGGTTTTGCCTGTTCGACGCATTGTAGCCGGGGTTGATGCCTGCGTTTTCCTTGAGGAATCCTTCGGAACTGAAGGAACTGAATGCCGCCTGCACCGTGCCGTCTATCTCCGTGCCGGCGGCGCGCACGAGCAGACGCAGTTTCAGGTTGTTGCTGAACTGTATCCATTTAGTCGTGTTGCCTCCGAAAACAGGGTCGGTAACGGAAGTAAACTTCAGCGCATTGGGGTCGGCGTCGGCGGATTTGAATCCTGCGATGGCGACATCAAGTTCATTTATCAGCGACTTGTACACTTCCGCATCGTCGTCGTATGCAGGCGAAATGTTCTCGCCTCCGCGGACGCCTTCGGTGTAGGGCACATCGCCGTATTCGTCTACCAGAAGCTGGTAAGTGTACGCTCTGGCCACGTGGGCGGCCGCGCCGAAATACGCATATTTTTCGTCGGCTTCCGCAGTTTCGATAACGGCCTGGATATCCCGCAGGTGTGCGAAACAGTCGTTCCAGTTCGTATTGTACGACGAACTTGTGAAGTTGTAGGAATAAAGATCACTGAAACCGGAAATGCCGTCGCCCGGGAACATATAGCCGGCCATCAGCGAACCGTATTTGTTGTATTCGTTAATATCGCTCGCCAGATTGGCATAAATGCTCGCCAGCATCAGGTCTGGCGTGACCACGGCTCCCGTAGCCTGGTTTGGATTCTGGTTTATATCCAGATTATCGTTGCATGAAAACAGGCATACGCTCAACAGCGCAATCGATAATGTCGTGATTATATACTTTTTCATATTGCTCATAATTTTAGAATGTTAATGAAACTGTCGCTCCGAATGTGCGAGTCGGCGGCGCCTGCCAGAGTGAGGAGACGCCCGTCTCGTTGTCGTCTGCCGACCTTGTCTGGCTATAGTCAGGATCGGTATACTCGTTTGCCTTTGCTGTCCACAGGAACAGGTTGCGTCCCTGCAGAGCGATGGAACCGCCGGCGATACCCGGAATCTTATTCACAACCGACCTGGGCAGCGTATAGACAAGCGCCACTTCACGCCATTTCCAGTAGTCGGCCCTGTACACGTAGTTTGCTGTAACGCTACGGTTGTAGGTGCCTCCGGTCCAGAATCCGGTGCCACCGTCGGAAACCGTTATATTCGTGTTTTCGATATAACTGCCGGGGTTGTTCGGATCTTCGTATACGGAATTGGGGAATACGAAGCGGTCGCGATTGTAGTATGCGCTGCGCGCCGATGCGCCGGAGAAGTCAAGACCGCCACCCAGTTGTGATGCACAGGCGTAAAAATTGCCACGATATTCGAAGAGCGTGGTCAGGGTCAAATCTTTCCATTTCACCTTCAGGTCAAGCCCCAGGCGATGTTTCGGCGTCGTGTTGCCAAGAGCCTCGGACGAGGCGCTTACGGAAGGATAGCCGGTTACGGGGTTTATGATGACGTATCCTTCGTACGGTCTCGGCCCTGTATGATCTTCCGGATATGTTACGCGCCTGTAGTCGAGCGCTACAATCTGGTTGACCTCCATTCCTTCTATGGCAAAAACATATTCGGCTGTGGCATTGGGAATAAGTGCGGAGCCGTTGGCGTCTTTGTCCGTACGTATGGCTACCGTGCCCATACCTTCCGGCATTTCGGCCAGCAGGTTCCTG
>JAIRLL010000266.1 GCA_031259505.1 Tannerella sp. | reverse complement strand
AAAGATTAGACAATTCAACTTGCCGGTATTTTTATAATCTGTCCCGGTCTGATTATAGCATTGCCCGCCATCTGGTTTGCCGACTGTATCATTGAGACGGTTACACCCGGATACTTTTTCGAGATGGAGTACAATGAATCGCCGGATTTTACTTTGTATGAAACCATTGCAGTTCCGTTTTCTGAAGACGCGCCGTTCGACGGCGTTTGCGTCTGACGTTTTTGCTGTCCTGCCTGTGCGGTTTGCCTGGCGGCTACCGGCGCTGCACCGGTTTTCGGCTCTTCTTCAGGCTGTTTCTGCCCGCCGCTCGCCGCGTAAGTGATTCCGCCGTTGTCGATGATCACAGTCAGTTTTCGGCCTTTGGGAACGCGGGTGGAACTGAGTTTGTTCCATTTTCGTATATCCCTGGCAGTTACACCGTAGCGGTTGGCTATGGTATACAGGTTTTCGCCTGCGGCCACCGTGTGTTTGATGGTTTCCTGCCTTGGATTGTTTTTCGTTTCGCCGGACATGTCGACTGCTTCGGAATTGGCCAGCAGCTCTTCGATGCGGTATGCGCCGACCGAATCGGCGCTGTCGATGTAAGCGAGCATGGCGGTAACAGGCAGTTTGAGAGGCGACGGCATGATGTTGCCCGGTATGATTCCGCGTTTATACTGCGGATTGAGCAGTCGAATCATTTCAATATCTACCTTCAGCACGTCTGCTACTTGCCGGATGTGCAGCATTCTGTTGACTGTCACTGTATCCGACGCCATGGAGAGGCTTGTCCGGATCGGGCAGAGGTTGTGTTCGCAATGGTAATTCATGATATACGTGGCAGCGATGAACAGGGGGACGTACGAGCGCGTTTCGCGTGGAAGGTAAGAGAATATTTCCCAGAAATTTGTCTTTCCTCCCGAACGGCGAATCGCCTTGTTCACATTGCCCGGCCCGCAGTTGTAGGCCGCCAGCACGAGATGCCAGTCTCCGTAAACGTCATACATTTCCCTGAAATAACGGCAGGCGGCATGAGTAGCCTTGGCCGGGTCCAGGCGTTCGTCTATCAGGCTGTTGATTTCGAGCCCGTAAAGTTTTGCCGTCGGCAGCATGAACTGCCACAGCCCGCTTGCTCCCACGCGCGACAGGGCGTCGGGCTTCAGCGCGCTTTCGACCACGGCAAGGTATTTCAGTTCGTCGGGAAGATCATACTGGTTGAGTATCTGCTCGAAGACAGGGAAGTAGAGGTCTGCCATTCCCATCATGTAGCGTACCAGTTCGCGCCTCCTGCCGGCATACAGGTCGATGCATTTACGCACGGTCGAATTGTAATCCATCGGAATGATGCATGGCAACCTTTCCAGTCGCTGCCGGTAGACGGTATCGGGAAAAAGAACGTTTTCATCATCGTCGAGACAGTATTTTTCGGTTTGGGAAAAATACTGTACATGCCAGCTTTGAAGAAGTTTTTCCACATTTTCGTCCAGTACTTCGGGCATCATTCCGATGGCGGCATAGGTCGAATCGGACGACAGTTCCGAATAGGATTCTTCCTGCTGTCCGGCGGTTTCAGTCTGTGCAGACACCGCGGATGCAAGGCAAAGGGCGAAAAGGCCGTAGAAAAGAGGAAATGCTGTTTTTTTCATCGCTATCAAAATTTAATGCTGCAACTGATACCATACAGGCGTGGGTTGTAGGCGGTTTGAGGGCTGAAGACGGGTTCCACGCGCAAGGACAGGTCGTCCGAGATGTCGAAATCGAACAGTTGGGCGTCGACATACGCGTCTGCTATACATATAAGATACCAGCCGACTGTCAGGATGATGCTTAAATCGCGGTAACGGCGGTAGAAATCTTTCCCGTTTTTCAGGCGGCTTTTGAAACTGGCGTCCTGAATGTAGTCGGCCGGGTCTCTGCCTGCGGGAACAAAACTGATCCAACTGCTATTCCAGCTTTCCGGATCGTCGGGATTGTCTTTTACAATATAATAATATGCGTCGGCATAATCTTTGTAGTTTTTGTGATTCCACGAAACGGCGTAGACAAAGCCCATGAAGCCTCCGTAGACCAGCGGCAGTTTCCAGTACTTGCGGTTGTATATCTGCCCTAAACCCGGAAAGATGGCCGAATAGATTACAGCCCGCGTGGGAACGGGTTTAAACGGCGGCATTTGAATGGCGTTTTTCGTTCGCAGCGTGTCGATTTTCTGCAGTGAAAGATGAACCGTGTCATTTTCCATTACGCTGTTTTCCTGCGCTCCAAGCGGGAACATAATACCGTGTGCCGTTATTATAGCCATAAGTATTAATATTTTAAAACTGTTTGCCACGCCATTCCGTATTTTTTTATTGATTCATTTTGTCCAGCAGTCCCACGATCTTTTCCAGTTCTTCTTCCGAGCGGAAAGGAATCGTGATTTTGCCTTTTCCGTTGTCGTGGTTGTATGTCAGGTTTACTTTTGTCAGGAAAAAGGTCGACAAATGTTCCTGCAGCAGTTGATATTCGTCGGACAGCAGTTTTTTCCGTGTTTTGGCGGCGCTGCTGTTCGGGGCGGCCACATCGGCGGGTTCCGCTGATGTGGCGCGCGTCAGTTCTTCCACGCGACGGACGGACAGTCCTTCTTCCAGAATCTGCTCGTAGAGCGCCAGTTGCACTTCGGGGTCATCGACGGAAATCAATGCGCGCGCATGTCCCATATCGATGCGCCTGTCTTTCACGCCGACCTGTATTTCGGCCGGCAGTCGCAGCAGTCGCAGGTAGTTGGCTATCGTGGTACGCTTTTTACCGACTCTTTCGCTCAGTTGCTCCTGCGTGAAACCGTTCGTGTCGATCAGACGCTGGTAGGCAAGCGCTATTTCGATGGCGTTCAGGTCTTCGCGCTGGATGTTTTCGATCAGCGCCATTTCGGCGACGTGTTCGTCGGCAGCCGTTTTTATGTATGCCGGTATTTGTTCCAGTCCGGCCATCAGCGCTGCCCGATAACGGCGCTCGCCTGCAATAATCAGGTATTTATCTTCTGACGTCTCTTTGAGGATAATGGGTTGGATGATGCCGTATGTACGAATGGACGCGGCGAGTTCTTCCAGCGTTTCGTTCTCGAAAACGGTGCGCGGCTGTTCGGGATTCGGTTCGATTTTGCTCAGCGCGATTTCGTTGATGGACGACGAGCCGTTTGTTTTCAGATCATCCGTAAGTATTGAGCTCAAGCCCCGTCCCAGTCTGTTTTTGTTCGGTTTCACCATAGAGTTACCTGTTTTTTTCGATTAATTCCTGAGCTAACTGCATGTAGTTGGCCGAGCCTTTCGATTCGGCATCGTAGAGCAGCGCCGGCTGACCGAAACTTGATGATTCGACGAGTGTGATGTTGCGCTGTATTACGGTCGTAAACAGCATGTCGCTGAAAGATTTCCTGACGTCTTCGTAGACCTGGTTGGCCACGCGCAGGCGCGAATCGTACATGGTCATCAGGAAGCCTTCGACTTCGAGGGACGGATTCAGCCTGGACTTGATGATCCGTATTGTGTTCAGCAGTTTGCCGAGACCTTCCAGTGCAAAGTATTCGCACTGTACCGGGATGATAACCGAATCCGCGGCCGTGAGCGCATTGACTGTAATCAGTCCCAGCGAGGGCGAGCAGTCTATCAGGATGAAATCGAAGTCGTCTTTTAGCGGCTCGATGACCTTTCGCATGATTTTCTCACGATTGTCCATGTTAAACAGTTCCGGCTCGGCGCCCGCAAGGTCGATGTGCGACGGGAGGACGCTCAGGTTGCCTAATTCGGTCGACTTCAACGCTCCGCGTGCATCGTCGTCATTGATCAGACATTCATAGAGGGAACTGCTTACTTTTCCCACGTCGATTCCCAGCCCCGACGAAGCATTTGCCTGCGGGTCGGCGTCGACCACAAGCACTGTTTTTTCCAGCGCTGCCAGCGATGCTGCCAGGTTTATTGCCGTGGTAGTCTTGCCGACCCCGCCTTTTTGATTTGCAATAGCGATAATTTTACCCATAGATATGTTGTTTTTTTTCTGTCAAACGTTTTCCTGCATATTTTATTCCCTTACAAACCGGTAAGGGGCGAAATAACCGGCACGATACTGCGACCGTGCCGGTTTGAACTGCAAAGTTAATAATAAATTTTTATACCGACGCGCGATGGCCGGTTTTAAGCAGGTTATTTTTCTCTGCCGGCGACTGTGCGCTTCTTATCGAGCGTATGATGCGACGCTCATTTGATAAATACCACCACCGGATTATCTTCGCTGTCCACGTCCAGTACGGGGCGAATGGCCGGATGCGCGGGCGTCGAAGCGTTTTTTTCTTTTTCTCTCCACTCGGCGATGTCGGCAGCCTGTATCAGGCTGATAAATTCGCCCGACGGCGACACCCGCCTGATGCTCAGCGGCAGAAAGTGGCAGATGTCGTCCGCTATCCGGTCGCCTTTCATCACCTGCGTCGTGCCCGAGCGCTTGTCGAAGTATCCGCAATGCGACTGTTGCTCTTCGCGCGCTTCGTACAGTCCGGTGTGGAAATGGAAATAGATCAGATTTTCGTTTTCGAGCATGTAGTCGACGGAAATGCGTTTGCCGGAGCCAGCCCTGTCGAATCTTTGCTCGAAAGGCCAGCGCCATTCTCCCATGTCGAGCGCCAGGCGCGGCGCGAGCGAATTTTTGCCGACCGTGTAGACGGTGTCGACGAAGGCTTCTTTCAGATATTGCCGCCCGTCGTGCATCCACAGCGAGGGAGCGCCGATGGCCAGCCAGTACGCTTTGTCGTCTCTGTATTCGAACTGCAAAAGCCATGCGCCGCCGAACGGTTCCTGTCCGCCGTACATCACGCTCAGGCTGACGACTTCGGACATGGGCGGCAGCGGAGGAGCGGCATGTGCGATCGTGTCCAGCAGATGTCCGTCCGTACCGTCGAAGCGCGCCAGGCTCCGGTCGCTTTCCGACATGGACAGCGGGTTATGCGCCGTCACCATGTCGTTCGAAGGGAGGAAAAACCAGAAGTTCAGCGTCGATTTTTCCGGCAGTCCCACGTCCGGCGTGATGCGTCCCAGGAAATTGCCATCCAGGTCATAGCGAAGCAGGTCGATGTTTCCCAGCGCCCGGAGATATACCGTGCCGTTCGTCCGGTCTATCCAGAAAGGGATGATGCCGGAATCCGAGCCGCAGCCTTCGGGGTCGTCGCCGAAGTGTCCGACGGTATTGAGGAAGCGGCCGTCTTTCCTGTCAAACACCATTAACGGCTGATGCTGGGAAGATACGATGATTCTGTCGCCCCACACGGCCACGTCGGGATAGTTTCCGACCAGCGAGCGGTCGGTCGTTTCGAGCGCGACAAAGGCGAGGCGTTCCGCGATTTCGGATATTCCAAATTCGCCTGCCGTTGCCATTGCCGCGCCGATTTCGACTGTCGGGATTTCTTTCCGCGCCTTTTCCTCGCTGCACGAAAAGCAGCAGCCGGATGCAATCCCGATCGATAACAGTGTGACGAGCCGTTTTCTCATAACGCCAGATTGTATGTACTCCCCCGTGCGGGCAGAAATAAAAATCACGGAACGGGCGCGCTGATCACTTCGCTCCACGGGCCGGGCTGGTTGCGGGCATTCACCCAGCGAAAGCGGTACTGTACGATCTCGCCTACTTCGGTAAGCGAATAGTCTATTTTCATCGACGGGGTAGTCGACGTGCCTACGTACGTAAAGTCGGCATCGCTTTCCGCAGGATTGCTTCCCATTTTGCGCCATACCTCAAAACCGGCTACGTTGTCCGGCAGTCCGCCTCGCGGATTTATCTCCTCCGAATCGACGACCCGCACCGTGTGCTGCTGATGCGTCGAGGTATCCACCTGACCGACCGGGCACGTGTGCGGAATCGGTTTGGGCGACGGTTTCGGATCATAGATCGGCAACTGCAGCAGGTCGCGGTCTTCGTTCGTGACCAGTTTGTTATGGAGCAGATGCCCCATACAGTATCCGCGCACCACGCCGATAAAGATTTTTTTCTCGTCATTCTTAGCCTGTGTAGCAGCTTTCGTGCGCGTAGCCGGATTGGTGGCAATCTGATACTTTGCGTCATAGCTATTAAAGGCTGTGTCCAGTTCCTTGGTATCGTCGTCGGGAATCAACCACCGCGTACCATTTGCGTCGCATACCATAACCAGGTTTTTAGACCATGGATGAAATACGTTTTCCTTGCTTGGAATGTAATCTTTTTTACTCATATTCTTTCAGTTTTATAAATGTATATATTATATTAAAGGTAATATTCCCGAAAATATTGCAGATATTTTTAACGACTTTACGGATATCCCTAATGGCTTTACGGATATCCGTAAGAACCTTACGGATGTCCGTAAGAACCTTGCGGATGTCCGTAAGAACTTTACGGATGTCCGTAAGAATCTTGCGGATGTACGTAAGAATCTTAGGGGAAATCTCCGCTGTCTGAACGGTTTATGTGTTATTTATTCCGTGTGCCTGAGCGCCGGACGGACGGGTCACTGTTCGTTTTTGCGGTAGCT
>JAIRLL010000250.1 GCA_031259505.1 Tannerella sp. | reverse complement strand
GTGCTCGAAAGCATCTGCGAACGGCAGTGGCAGTTCGACCTCTACCGCTCCACGCTGATGCCGCAGATAGCCATCCACTCCGTCGACGTGAAGAAACAGACGTCCGGCAACACGACGGTGCTCGAAATATCCGCCGAAATTGAAAACACGGGCGCGCTGCCAACCGGACTTTCGCGCACGGAATGGATGGCCTTCAACCGCGGAGACGTCGTCTGGCTGACAGGCGAAAACAATAAAGTGATTTTCCTGTCGGGAAAACCCTGCGAAAAAATCGACAACCTGTACGGACACATGCAAATTCCCGGATTCGAAAACCGGGACGGAAACCGGAAAACCCTCAAATGGACAGTCGCCGTCGAAGGCAGGGAAAAAATAAAAATAATAGCGTCGTCTCTCAAGGGAGGAACGGTCGTGAAGGAAGTAAAGTATTAATGTAATAAAGTCACATACACTATGAAACGATATATAATTTCATTATTTCTCGTCATACTGGCGTTCGGCGCCGCAGCCCAGAGCAAAAAGCAGGAAAATATGGGCAAACCCCACGGCGAGACCGATTTCGTAATCAACTGGAAACAGTACTACACCTACGACGAATGGGTGAAAATCATGAAGGATCTCGAGAAGAAATATCCCGGCCTGTGCCACGTCGAAAGCATCGGAAAAAGCCGCATGGGACGTGAAATGTACGTAATGACCATCACGGCGAAAAACACGGGAAAAGATACCGGCAAGCCGGCCGTATGGGTCGACGGCGCCATTCACGGCAACGAAGTCAACGGTATCACCTGTTCGCTCTACCTCGCCTGGTATCTGCTGACGCGCTACGACTATGATACGCGCATCCATGAATCGCTGAACCGCTCGACCGTCTATATCCTTCCCGGATTCAACGTGGACGGCAACGATTCGTACGTCCGCTTTCCCAATACCGAAAACAATCCGCGCGAACCGTTTCGCCCCGTCGACGACGACAAGGACGGCCTCTACGACGACGACATGACGGAAGACGTGGACGGCGACGGCGAACTGTCGGTGATGTATGCCGAAGACCCGGGCGGCGATTACCGCCTGAGCAGGGACGGACTGCGGTTCGTACGTATCGAAGCGGACGACTGGTGGGAAGGCCGGCGCTTCCGGCGCCTCGGCAGCGAAGGATTCGACAACGACGGCGATTTCGAACTGGCCGAAGACGACCTGGGCGGTATCGACCCGAACCGCAACTTCCCCTGGGATTTCAGAAAGGAAAACGGCGAGTCGTATCCCCTCTCGGAACCGGAGACCCGCAATGTCCTCAATTTCCAGCTCTCGAAGAAAAACATACTGGTATCGTTCAACTATCACAACGTGGGACGGCTGATCATGTACATGATGCCGCCCGAAGCCAAAAGACCCGGCCCGGCTTTCAGGCCGAGAGAAGCCGTGCAGGCCGGGACGGACATCTACCGCTTTGCCATGTCGCGCCGCGTCGATGCCGAATACATGCACGATGCCGACGTGCTCAACAAAACCGTCAGCGCCGGACTGTATATCCTCAAAAACTACGAACCGTCAGCCGCCAGCGAACTGGGCGAACACCTGGCTACATCCTACTACCTGCTCGGCGCATACTCCCTGCTGATCGAACTCTGGGGACAGCCGACGCCTTTTGCCGACACCAACCGGGACGGATACGTCTCGGACGACGAATATAAAAAATGGGTAGACCTCGATCTCGGTGTAGACGCCTGGGTCAAACCGCACCGCGTGAACCATCCGCAGTTCGGCGAAATATGGATCGGCGGCACGGCGAAAAAACATATCGGGCGAACGCCTCCGCCGCGATACATCGAGCAGGAAGCCGAAAAACACTGCATGTATGTAGTCTACTGCATCGAACAGTTGCCACGCCTGTCGTTCGGCAGCCATTCGGTGAAAAAGATAGCGGACAGTCTCTACGAAATAGAAGTCGAAGTAGTGAACGACCGGCTGTTTCCGACAGCCTCCGACCGCTCGGTACTGATGAAACGCCATACGCCCGACAGGCTCAAGGCCACCGTCTCGTCCGGCGCCGTCATCAACCCGGTCGACAACAGGCAGGCCACTGCCGCCGCCGCCGCGCCGACATCCTACTATCGCACGCAGTACCGCAAAGAAGCTACCCCTGCCGGCGAAACGGTCGAATTTCGAGCCAAAGGAAACGCGACGCAGGTGTTCCGCTACACGGTGCTCAGCAGCAATCCCGATGCGACGCTCGACCTCTCTCTCGACTCTGCCCTCGGCGGAAAAGCAACTGTTAGAATCAAACTCTCCGGCAAATCCTGATCAGACATGAAACGTTTTGCTGCAATCGCCATCCTGTGCCTGCCGCTCCTTGCCGCGGCGCAGATTCGCCCGCTGGAAACCGTCGTGTTTCCCGAATCGGACACCTCGAAAATTTATACCGTAGCAGGATACCGCCACGGCGTCAGTTTCTTCCCAAAGGTGAAAAACAGACACGTAGCTTACGAAGCCTCGCCCGACATCCGCTTCGACAGGTTCCATTCCGCCGAAGTCATTTACGCCTTCATGAAACGCTTCGCCGAGACGTATCCCGATCTGGTCGACCTTTACGAAATAGCCAGAAGCTACGAAGGCCGCCCGATCATTCAGATGACCGTCACCAGTAAAAAGACCGGCAAACCGACCGCCAAACCGGCAGCCTTCTTCGAAGGAAACCGGCACAGCGGCGAAGTGACCAGCGCCGAATCCGTCCTGTGGCTCATGAACCATCTGCTGACGAACTACGGCAAAGACGCGGAAATCACGAGCCTGCTGGACAGGAACGCCATCTATCTCCGTCCGGTCAACAATCCCGACGGGCATAACCTGTACATCCACACCGCCCAGTCGAACAGAAGCTCCGTGCGGCCGTTCGACCAGGACGGCGACGGGCTGACAGACGAAGACAGCCCGGTCGACCTCAACGGCGACGGCAATATCACGCGTATGCGCTACAAAGACCCGAAAGGCGACTACGTGATTGACCCGCGCGACACCGCCGGACGCATCATGAAGTTCGTCGGCGCCGGAAAGGGCGACTACAAGGTAGTAACGGAAGGCATCGACCACGACGGCGACGGACGCATCGGCGAAGACGGCATCGGCGGCCTCGACCTCCACCGCAACTATCCCGAAAACTGGCGCCCCGCGAAGGAAGCCACCGGAAGGGGATGGACGCAGGGCGGCGCGGGCGAGTATCCGCTGAGCGAAACGGAAACGCGTTCCGTAGTCGCTTTCCTGCTCGACAATCCGAACATATACGTGGTCAACTCGATGGATACGCGCGTGCCAATGCATCTGCGACCGCCCAGCACCTCCAAATCCGAAGAACGCATGTATCCCGAAGACCTCGAATGGTACAGATACTTCGACCGCCTGGGCAACAGCATCACCGGCTACGGCAAGGCGGGCGACGTGTACTACGATTACAGTAACGGCGCAGGCATGCCGCTCTTCGGACACGGCCCCGACTTCGGCTACTTCTACTACGGCGCAATATGGTACGGCGACGAACTGTGGGACAACGCCCGCCCGAAGGAAGACCTGAACGGCGACGGCGAAAAAGACGAACTCGACCAGCTCGTCTGGGACGAAAAGGAAAACGGCGGGATGGGATTCATCCCCTGGCAGGAATACGACCACCCCGCCTTCGGAAAGGTGGAGATAGGCGGATGGGATTCCAAGTTTTTCAGCCAGAACGCTCCCTCCGCCCATCTGGAACCCTGGATAAGGAACGAGGCGCTCTTCAACCTGGAAATGGTCAGGCACCTGCCCGCGCTCGAATGGAAAGGGCATACGGTCAAAAAGATAAAAAGTTACAGAGCGGATTCGGCCGACTATCGCGTGCAAATCACGTACCGCAACACGGGCAAACTCCCGACGGCGTTGAAGCAGGCCGACCTGGTCAAGATCGTAAAGCCCGACCGTTTCGACCTCGAATTTACCGGCTCGCCGTCGAAATCCGATGAAGTCGGGACGCCGCATTTCATGGTGCTCGACAGCACCCTCAGCCAGCCCCGCCGTCCGCGCAATCCCGCAATGGCGCCGCCGCCGTCCGCCGCCTCTGCAGGCAAATATTTCAGGGAAGTGGGCTATGCGCGCGGCGAATCCGACAATACGCTGGAATTTAAGGTGCGGGTATACGGCAACAGGCCGCTGAGCGTAATTGCGACGCTGAGCGCCACCCGCGCGGGAACGCTCGAAAAACGGGAATTTGTGATTGTCGAAGAATGAGATTCAGGATGCGGCGCTCCTGACGCTGTCCAAACAATGAGGCACGGGGATTTTTCCCCGTGCCTCTCTGTGTTTCCGCGCTTAGGAATGGGGAATTAAGAAGTAACATAATTCCGGATTGCTTCGTTCCTGCCAGTGACATGTTTCGTCATTTGCTTATTGTCAGCCCACTGGATTGCTTCGTGCCTACCAATGACGGAGATACCGTTGCTGTCGGCAATGGCATACGCCGTCATGACGAAATGCGACAGTATGTCGATTGACGTGACACTACCTGTTCTCCGCATTTGGTTTCGGGACGAATTTTTGAGATACTTTTGCCGCAAGGTCGCGCAACGACGACCGTATGCTTTAGCTTACGGATGGCTGGTCTTGAGAAAAAAAGACTGTGCCGAAACATTACCGGCAAATCAAAGAACTTATATCTTCCCCCGTCAAACCCGTCAGTTCCATGACAGCTTCCGGCGACAGTCCGTTTTTTAATGCGCGTTCGGCTACTGATTTCAGAGTTTCTGCCCGACCTTTTTCCATGCCCTCTTCGAGACCCTCCCTGCGACCCTTTTCGAGACCCTCTTTGAGACCCTCTTCGCGGCCTTCAATCAGGCCTGTCTGAATGACGCTGCGCTGATAACGCAGGGCTTCGACGTGTGCATCGTAGGCGCGCTGTTCTTCC
>JAIRLL010000083.1 GCA_031259505.1 Tannerella sp. | reverse complement strand
TTATCATTCTTAATTTCGCGTCCATTTTCGACCGGACTTCCTTCGGGGTTCCTTCGAAGTGCGTTCGAAGTGTGTTCGAAGCGCGCTTATGTCGATGAACTGTTAAGAAAATAAAAATATAAGAAGGCATTTTACTTTTGAATACGATATGTAACATTTTTTTTGGACGACAATCTGAGTTCGGGATAAGAAATGGGGCTGTCTCAAAAGCCCCATCCCTGTCATGACGGAGATGCCGTTGCCGTCAACAACGGCGTCCGCCGTCATCCGATAAGAATCTCCGTGCCTCCGTGTTTGAATGATTTCGTCAATTCGTTTCTACCAGACTGATATGTGGTTGCGTCCAGTAGTCATTCTGTTTATAGTATCTCAGCAGAAAATCGTAGTTGGCGAGAATCACGGAAGCGTCCATCCAGGATTTGCCGGGAGGGGGAGCTCCTGTCAGGCGGTTGTCGCGCAGATAATCGACAAATTCTTTGGCGCAGTGACGCTGGACAATAAAAACTTCGAGCGGAGCATTCTTTTCCGCTTCGGGGCTGTCGTTGCCGGGCGTTGCGGGGGTCACATCGACGCCGGGATAGAACTCTAACCCGCCTTTGAGGTTGAAAAAGACCGTCATGGGCAGATTTCTTTCTTTCATAAAGTTAGAGGCTTCCTCCATCAGCGCCGTTTTCTTTTGCGTCTGCATCCCGTCGGCTTCGCCCGAATGTGCGTCGAGAAAGCGGGCGTAGAAATCGTGCCAGTCTTCCATATTTTTTATAAAGACTGCCTGTTTTCCGCCACTCGCCTGCAGGAAGAAGCCGTACATCTGTTTCAGCGCGTCATTCTTAGCCTCCTCGTTGTCGAAGGCCTCCGCCCCCGGCCAGTCATTGTTTTTATTAAAGTCGTTTTCGTTGTCAAAAACAGCGGCAGCCCCCATCTGCTGCCATGTATTGCCCCATTTCACTATGCCCATCGCCATGATCGAACGGTCGGGCGTAAGTTCTCCGCTTTGAATGGTGAGATATTCTTTCGACACTTTGACCTGCGTTTTCGAAGGGATATGTTCGAATACCATTTCCTCCGCGTTTTCTTTCCTGAACAGGAAGCACCCTATCTTGCGTTCGGAAAAGCGCTTCAGCAACTGATACTGCGGATGCGTTTCGCCTGCCAGTGCGGCCAGTTCTTCGCTTGCCCGCTGCGCCAGCAGGGCCGAGCAGTGATTGAACATGCGGTCTACATGCTCGTCGTAGCGCTGTGCCTCCTGTTTTTTCAGACACTTCATAAGATCCTGACTGTCGTCGAACGCTTCTTTCTCCAGTCGCTTATACATTTTGTCAGTAAAAACGGTGTATTCGATGATGTTGAGATACGACTGGCTGACGAGAAAGTCCAGTCGATTTCTTATTTCGTTCACGTCGGGATGGGGCGGCAGGCGCATAAATTCCTGCATCTCCCCGTTCTGCGGAGCGTGTTCAAATTCGCGGTCAAACAAGTCGTATACAGCATTGATAGCCGTCAGGATGCTGTCCTGAAAAAACGGGTTGAACAGCAGACCGTCATCCTCCCAGCATTGAATCGAAAGGGAGTGCCAGACGAGAAACTGAACGTCGTACAGATTGATCTCGCCCGGATAATAGTCCGTCGCCGTGTCGTAAAAAGGCAGATAGCCGTTTCCGTACAGCGCCTTGTAGCGCTCGTTGAAGGCGCGGAAAAGGCCTGTTTCGCTGATCACGTCTTCGAAGTAGGCGACCAGGATACACGCCTGCCGGATCATGTCTTCCGCAGTGTCGAAATCGTCCTTCAATTCGGAATTGAGGATGATTTTCAACGTCTTGTTACACAGTTGCAGGTAATACGGATCGGTCGGCGATGATACGGGATGCAGTTTCGCCCAGTCGCGCATCACGACGAGATCGTTTCTCGCGCGCTTCTTTTTTTTGAATATTATGGACATGGCTTGTTTGCTTTATTGTGTCGCAATTATAAAGTAATTTCAAATGCATGAATTAAAAAATCAGGACTGCAGTTACCTGCCTGCCGAAAGAAATGCACACTGACTACGATCCAAATTTATTCACCATTTATTATATACAGATATGGAGGTATGCTCGGCAAACTCTGGCAACCCAGTCCTGACGCCGCAAAGGTAATATATTTTTTTTATGTCATGCACCGGATGATAAAAAAAAATCGAACAGAAACTGACGATTCAGGGATTTCGGCCTGAATGGGCTGTCAGTCAATGCATAAAATCATGTCATGCAAAACGTGAATCCCGTTTTTTTTGGTCTACAATGTAAAATTCACAGTTTTATCTTGCAGAAATAAAAATATAATGACTACTTTTGGGCGTTAAATATAAAACCGGGACAATATGAAATATGTATACGAAAACGCAAAAATCAAGAGCAAGTTAGTCTTGTGCGACTCGCTCGAAAAAGATGTAGAACTGTTACGGGACAAAACGCTCTACAAGTTTATCTGGATTACGGAAGGTGATGTGGAATTGATTATCAATTACGAGCCATTCACTTTTCATGCAGGCGAGATTGTTTCTCTCTCGTATCTGCACTCCATGAGGTTGGGAAATGTCAACGGCCGCTATCGCGCCATGCTGTTCAACAACCGTTTCTATCACGTGATCGACCACGACAGCGAAGTGCTTTGCAACGGATTGCTTTTCAACGGTTCGCAAAACGTCATCAGTTTTCACGCCAATGAGGAGGAGGCCTTCAAGATCAACCGGCTGATCGATGTTTTTCTGGAAGAGATGTCGTATCACGACGCGATGCAGGACGAGATGCTGCGCATCATTCTCAAGCGCACCATCATTCTTTGCTGCCGGCTGGCGCGGAGCAAGCATGGCGTGTATTCCCGGCGTTGCGCCCGCTTCGAAATCATGCGCAAATTCTACACGCTGGTAGACGAACACTTCCGCGAAAAAAAGCAGGTGCAGGAATATGCCGACATGCTCAACAAGTCGTCCAAGACGCTGGCCAACATCCTGTCGTACTATCACCGCCCGCCGGCCATCAAGGTGATTCACAACCGCATCCTTGCCGAGGCAGAGAGGCTGCTGTACTACACCTCGAAGTCGTCCAAGGAGATTTCGCTCCTGCTCGGCTTTGAAGAACATGCCCTTTTCAGCCGTTTCTTCAAGAACATGACGGGTATGAATACCTCCGAATTTCGCAAGCAGGCGCGGCAACTGATGCATGCGTAGAAAATGACGCGCAGGCGGCGAGGAGCGGGATGCACGCGCCTGGATTGCCACGTCGCTACGCTCCTCGCAATGACGGAGATACCGTTGCTGTCGGCAAGGGCGTTCGACGTTGCGACTGCGAGGTACGAAGCAATCCGGGCATGTCATTTTCCCGGATACAGTAAAAATAAAGCGTAAGAGACCACGAAATCACACGGGTGATAAAAAAAATCACACGGGTGGTAGAAGCAGCCACACGGGTGATGAAAACAGTAAAATGTATTATGGAAACAGTCACACGTGTGATAGCAGCAGCCACACGTGTGATTTTTTCATCAATCGACCCGGAAAAAAGTATTGTTTATACTGCGCGCGGTTTAAAATTGTGAGATGCCAGGAGGAAAAAATCACTCTCCGCGGAACGATTTTGTGATGTCTTCCGACAATCGATTTCATACTGACTGTCAGCCTGGATTGCT
>JAIRLL010000042.1 GCA_031259505.1 Tannerella sp. | reverse complement strand
ACGGAGTTCAATTTCAATTCGGCTACGCATTTCAACTGGTTTTGCAGGAAGCAGTTCCAGTGTACGCCGCTTGAACTTATTCGCAATAGCCAGAAAATGATGATGGACAAATCCAGCCGGAAAAGTTCCGGAAAGAAAAATAAATAAAATTCAAAATAAGACAAGGATGACTGTCCTGTTCGGACGAGGTTTCAACCTCGTTCGAACAGAAGGGTAGGGTAGGGGTTGGCATTGTCCCCGAAGTCCCCGCCGCTCCCGAACAAGCACAGCGCAGTTCGGGGAAATCAAATAAATTTGTTCTCTAACAAAAAAAATAATATCTTTGCCCGTAAATATGGATAGTGATATTTAAATAATATGGAATCGTTATGAAGAAATGGGTATTTATGATAGGGGCGGGACTATTGAGTATCAATTGTTTCTGCCAAAATGTTGCTCTAAAAAGCAATGTGCTTTTCGATGCGACTACCACGATCAACCTGGGTCTTGAATATGCCTTGTCGGATAGATTGACGCTGGACATCGGCGTAAATTACAATCCGTGGAAATTTCCCCATAAGGTAATAGATGCGAGTGGCAAGGTTGATGAAAGTGCAAGCTATGACGGAAAATTCAAGCATTTCATGGTGCAACCCGAATTGCGCTGGTGGCTGTGCGAAAAGTTTAACAGGCATTTTTTCGGCCTGCACGCCCATTATCTTAATTACAATATCGGCGGACTGTCTTTCCTTCCCGACGGATGGGGCGACCACCACAACGATGGTATTCAGAACAAACGTTTTGAAGGATGGGGAGGCGGCACGGGCGTTTCGTATGGCTACCACTGGCTGCTCAGCAGCCGCTTCAGCCTCGAATTTACGCTGGGGGTCGGTTATACTTATTTGAAATTCAGCAAATACGATTGCGCCAAATGTACTCCGGTGATTTCAAAAAGCGTCATGCACTATTTAGGGCCGACCAAAGCGGGCATAACCGCAGTATTCATGTTACAATAAGAAAGGATATAAAGCGATGAAAATGCAGAAATTAAAACTCAGTTGCCTGATTTTGCTATTGCTGTCGGCATGTTCCACGGCACAGGCTCAATTGCGTGTGAAAGTGTCGTCCGAAAAACTCGGACAAACGGGAAGTTCAATGGTGGTAGACCTGACGTTCGACGTGAGCGCGCTGAATATGAAATCGGTGGAGAGCCTGATATATACGCCGATACTCGTGTCGGGGAAAAACAAGATGGAGTTGCCGAAACTTATTCTCAAGAGCAAACTGCGCTATAAGCTGGATGTCAGGGAAAAAGACTTGAACGGGACGCCTCTCGAAGCCGTGAGTAACTACGAAGTGAACATGCGGACGCCGGTTTATAAAGTAGAAAGATTCGACAGGAAAACCAGGAGCCAGATACCCTACCACGTCACGGTGCCGTTTAAAGTATGGATGGACGGCGCCACGCTGCAAATCCGCGAGGAGGCGTTCGGATGCTGCGGCGCTCCGGCTCAGCAGGTTGCAACGGCAAAGACCTCCGGGAAACAGGTGGAGATAAACCCGCAGTTCCGCTATCTTACGCCCGAAAAAGAAAAAGAGAAAATCCGCTACGAAATAGGAGAAGCGTATCTCGATTTCCCGCAGGGACAAAGCGTCATTCTCCCCAATTTCCGCGGAAACCGCGGCGAACTGGACAAGATAAATCAAATGATTGTGCTCGTGGCTACCGACCCCGACGTGAAAGTGACCGGCGTCGAGATGCGCGGTTACGCGTCGCCCGAAGGTTCGCAAAAACTGAACTACGAACTCTCGTTCAAACGGGCGCAGGCCATGCGCGAATATTTCGTGCAAATGAGTACAATCCCCTCCGGACTGTTCCGTACAGGCGTCGGCGGCGAAGACTGGGACGGCCTGAAACGGATGGTACAGGATATGTATTACATGCTGCCCATGAAATGGGATATCCTGGCAATCATCGAACGCGAATATGATTTGGACAGGCGCGAACAGTTGATAAAAAATCTCGGAGGCGGCGCGCCTTACAAGAAGATTTATCGCGACCTGTATCCTAAATTGCGCAGGGTGGACTGCCAGATTAATTACGTTGTCCGCGACTTTACGCTCGAAGAAGGCAAGAGACGAATCAAGGAAAAGCCAAAATTGCTGAGCCAGAACGAGATGTATCAGGTGGCGCGCACATATCCCGAAGGCAGTCGCGAATTTAACGAGACGTTGCTCACGGCGCGCAACCATTTCCCGAACAACGATATAGCAAATATTAATGCCGCAGCAGCAGCGCTGGCTGAAGGCGACGTCGAACTCGGACGCGAATATCTGGACAAGGTAGAGAATACCGATTCGCCTGAATATGACAACTGTATGGGTGTATTGTATATGTACGACGGCGATTACGAAGAGGCGGAGACGCATCTGCTGAGAGCGCAGGCGGCAGGTGTGAACGAGGCGACTCACAACTTGCGCGAACTGGCGCGAGTGCGCGGCAATAAACCTTCTACCGGCAGACGGGAGAAATAACATCGGAGAGATAAATTACTGAATAACCGAATCTTTTGGATCTCATGCGAAAAGTATTGTGGAAGGCAGTCTGCTTGCCGGTTGTTGCGACATGCATGATGTTTTTGTACGGCTGCAAGGAAAACCGTCAGGCAAATGCGGTGAGACAGCAGCAGCGTGAGTTCCCGATGGTGAAAGTGCCGTCTCTTTATGTCGATCCGCAGGCGCGAGCCGAATATATGGCCATGCACTATTGGGATCTTTTCGACTTTCGCGATACGGTCAATGTCGGCAGCGCGGCTACCGTCACGGAACAGGCGCTGGTCAATTATATCGCCATCATCTCGTATGCACGCTATGACGTGGCAAGCAAAGGAATTGTGCATCTGATAGATTTGGCGGAAAGCGATTCTGCCGCACATGCGTTTTTCGCCGCCAACCTGGAACGTTATCTTTACGAGGCCAATTCGCCCATGCACAACGACGAACTTTTTATGCCGGCGCTGGAACGCCTGCTTGCATCGGAAATGGTGAACGACTCGCGGAAAATACGCCTGAAAATGATGTGGAATGATCTGCAAAAAAATCGCCCGGGCACACCCGCCGCGGAGATTCATTATCAAACAGCCGCGGGAAAAAGGCAGACACTGTCGGCAATCCGGTCGGAATACGTCTTGCTGATATTTCACAATCCGGGATGCAATGCCTGTATCGCACTGATAGACATGATAGAAAAATCTGCTGCCATCAAGGAAATGCAACGCAGAAACCGCCTGCAAATACTCGCAATCTATCCCGACAAACAATTGGACGAATGGAAAAAACATCTGCACGAAATACCTCCGTCGTGGTTGAACGGTTTTGATTATAACACGGAAATAGACAGTAATGAAACATACGTTCTGCGGGCGATTCCGTCGGTTTATTTGCTGGACAAAAACAAAACTGTCATACTTCGGGATACTTCGATTCCTGCGGTGGAGCAGTATCTGGAAATGAACAGTAACTGAACTGTTCCTCTGTAAAAAGTTTTTTTCATTTGCAAAACGCCGGAAAATCCGGAACTTTCATGTAATTTTGCCTTGTTAATATCGGGGAAAATATGGAAGACAAAAATAAACTTGATGAAATCGATACCTCGTTAGTGAATGGTATCAGAAATGATGATTACATGTGTTACAATCAGTTGTTTGTACGATATTACAAGTCGCTGTGTCAATTCGTGTACGGGCTTGTGACCAACCGCGACGATGCGGAAGACATTGTACAGGAACTTTTTCTGCATTTGTGGTCGCATCGTAAAAAGATGGAAATAAACGGCCAGGTCTCAAGCTACCTGTACAGGATGGCCAAAAACATGACCTTGAATCATATCCGTAAAGAAACCGGCTACCGGATGCTGCTGGAACGGATGGATGCACCGCCGCTTTATGAAGAAGATCATTCGCTGGAAACCGGCGAATTTAGAGTCGCGCTGTATGACTGCCTGAACCGACTGCCCGCCCGCAGCAGGCAGATTTTACTCTTGGACAGGATAAACGGACTGAAACAGAAAGATATTGCCGAAAAACTGCATATCTCTTTGCAAACCGTTAAAAATCAAATCTGGATGTCGCTGCAAAAACTCAGACGATGCCTCGAACTGAAAGACATGTCCTGGTGATTCCGAATCCTTGAATCTTTGAATTTCCCTAAAACCGGGGAAGAAAAAAAAATTGCATTTTGGCAGGTACTTTTTTATCCGGGATGTGTCTTATAAATAAACGAAACAGATACATCATGGAAGAAAATAAGCACATAGGGCTCCATATTGTTGAATATCTGCTTGGCGGAAGCAACAATAGCGTGGACGATCCGGTACTGTCGGAATGGCTGGCTTCCGGTGAATCAAACAGAGCTGACTTTATGAAATACAAAAAAATCTGGGAAGAATCGCGTTACTTTATGGAAATGGACGTCTTCGACCGGACGCTTGCATGGGAAAAGATAAACAAAATCAATCAGCGTAAAGAACGATTCCGGAAGCGTTTCACCCGTTTCATTTATGCCGTTTCAGGCGCAGCCGCAACTGTGGCGCTCTTTATGACGCTCTCTTATTCAGGTATTTTTGAAAAAGACATGCATACTACGCTACACATGGCGGTCGAAAACGGCAGCCGTTCGGAAATGACGTTGCCGGACGGTAGCGTCGTGAAACTGAACGCCGGCTCCAGCCTCGGCTATTCTTTCGACCGGAAGAAAAAGATACGCGAAATCTATTTTCAGGGCGAAGGCTTCTTCAAAGTCGCCAAAGACGATTATCCGTTTATGGTGAATACGGCAAACGGATTGCAAATCAAGGTGCTGGGGACGACGTTTAATCTCTGCGCCTACAAAGAAGACGCCCGCGTCCGAACCGCCCTGCTGGAAGGAAGCGTCGAACTGTCGCACAATTCGGCGAATCTGCATCTGAATGCCGGAGAAATGGCGCTCTACGACCTGAAAACAAATGAATTGAAAAAAGAAAAAGGCCTTCTCTCCCATGCCTGCGGATGGGTGAGCAATAAACTGTATATGGATGAAATGTCGCTGTCGGAGGTCTGTAAAAAACTGGAACGGCACTACGATGTGCAAATCACCCTTCACGGAAACATCGGCGAAACTATTCATTACAACGGTGTGCTGCAGGAAGAAAGCATTACGGACGTTCTGAACGTCCTGGTGCGGCTGAGCAAAATCAAGTATCAAGTGAGCGGGAAAAATATCAACATAACTTCTAAATAAAAATGCCTATGGAAAAATAAAAAAGCAAACGTAAAAAAAAAGCGGGAAATGCTGCTACATTTCCCGCAGGGATTTTTGACAATTAATTTAATGTGCTTAGAAAAACAAATAGTAACTAATAATCAAATTGCAAATGTATGAATTTTAAAATTAAAAACACGAGGCCGGGGCAGAGAAAAAATAAGCGCCCGGCATTAAAAAGGATTTTATCTGTTATGAAACTGACAACTTTAGCGTTGATCGTTTTTTGTGTACATGTATCGGCTACGGCCTATTCGCAGCGGACAAAACTGACCTTGAACCTGCAGAATCAGTCCATCAAGGAAGCGCTCTATCAGATTGAAAGCCAGTCTGAATTTCGCTTTATCTATGAAAAGGAACAGATCAATCTGGACAGGAAAGTGTCCGTTCGTCTGAAGAATCAAACCGTGGAAACGATACTGGAACAATTGCTTGGGGATGAAACCGTCGGGTATGAAATTACGGAAAACAACCTGATACTGATTTATCCCGCAGGGAAACGCCCCGGAAACGCGGGCGTCATTCACCGTCCGGATGCGAACCAGCAGGGACGACGCATCACCGGCACGGTAGTTGACGAGCGGGGCGAGCCGGTCATCGGAGCAAATGTCGTGGAGAAAGGCGCCGCCGCTAATGGGACAATCACCGATGTGGAAGGAAAATTCGCATTGACAGTGCCGGAGAATGCGACGCTGCAAGTATCCTTCATCGGATATATTACGCAGGAAATAAGCGTATTATCCGCCTGGGGGGGGTAATTTGCCTATAATCAGGCTTATAGAAGATGCGCGAGCGCTGGAAGAAGTCGTCGTAATCGGATACGGTACGCAACGGAAAGGAAATCTCACAGGTTCCGTTTCCACCGTAAAAGCCGGCGAGATGACGGTTGCGCC
>JAIRLL010000334.1 GCA_031259505.1 Tannerella sp. | reverse complement strand
GCGCGCGCGCTGGCGGGCCTGGTGGCGGGCGCGAGCCGGGCGCTGGTGTTCCCGCGCGGTCCGCAGGTCGTGCTGCTCGGAAGCTGCGCGCGGGGCGGCGCTCCCTATCAACCGCTCGTCGAGGCGGAAATCCGCAAGCTCTGCCCGTCGGCCCGCATCGTCGAACCCAAGGGCGGCACGCTGCACGGGGCGGCGATCAACGCCCTGCGGGCGGGCGGCGTCAACCACCGCATCGTTTTCCTGGACGCGACCGACTCGGAGCTGATCCGGCGCTACGAGTCGGTGCGCCGTCCCCACCCCCTGCAGGGCGCGGGGACGGTGCTGACCGGCATCGCCAGGGAGCGGTCGCTCCTGACCGATCTGCGCGAACAGGCCGACGACTACATGGCGACACATGTCGGACGGACGGTTTTCGTGGCCGGCTCAATCGGGCCGACCAACAAAACGGCTACCATGAGTCCCGATGTGGAACGGCCTGCCTACCGCGCCGTGACGTATGCCGACCTCTACGGCGCCTATGCCGAACAGGTGGACGCGCTGATCGAAGGCGGGGTAGACATCCTTCTGTTCGAAACCGTGTTTGATACGCTGAACGTCAAGGCCGGACTGAACGCGGCGATGCAGATCATGGCAGACCGCGACGTCAGGCTGCCGCTCATGCTCTCGCTGACCCTGTCGGGGCAGGGAGGGAGGAGTTTCTCCGGACAGACGCTGGCTGCCTTTCTGGCATCCGTACAGCATGTTCCGCTCATCTCCGTCGGACTGAACTGCTCGTTTGGAGCCGCCGAAATGAAGCCGTACCTGAAAGAACTGTCCGACCTGGCGCCGTATTTTGTCAGCGCGCATCCCAACGCCGGACTGCCGAACAATTTCGGACAGTACGACGAAACGCCCGACACGATGGCGCGGCACATCCGCGCTTTTGTCGACGATGGACTGGTCAACATCGTCGGCGGATGCTGCGGCACAACCCCTGCTCACATCGCACACTATCCCGGCATCGTCCGCGGCGCGCATCCCCGTCGCCCGAAGCCGGCGCCGGAGCGCCTGTGGCTTTCGGGACTGGAACTGCTCGAAGTGAAGCCCGAAAACAACTTCATCAACATCGGCGAACGCTGCAACGTGGCAGGCTCGCGTCGTTTCCTCCGCCTGATCAGGGAAGAGAATTATGAAGAAGCGCTGGTCATCGCCCGCCGGCAGGTCGAAGACGGCGCCCAGGTGATCGACATCAACATGGACGACGGACTGCTGGACGCCGCACACGAGATGACCGTGTTCCTGAATCTTGTCGCATCGGAACCCGATATTGCCCGCGTGCCGGTGATGATCGATTCGTCGAAGTGGGAAGTCATCGAGCGCGCGCTGTACTGCGTGCAGGGGAAGAGCATCGTCAATTCCATCAGCCTGAAAGAAGGCGAAGCGACGTTTCTGTCGCGCGCCGCCCACATCCGCCGTCTGGGCGCTGCCGTGGTGGTGATGGCGTTCGACGAGGAAGGGCAGGCCGATACGTTCGAGCGTAAAACCGCCGTCTGCGCACGCGCCTACCGTCTGTTGACACGTGCCGGTTTCCCGCCGCACGACATCATCTTCGACCCTAACGTACTGGCGATTGCCACAGGAATGGCGGAACACAGCCGCTACGGGCTGGATTTCATCCGCGCCGTGGCGTGGATAAAGCGCAACCTGCCCGGCGCACACGTGAGTGGCGGGGTGAGCAATCTGTCTTTCTCGTTTCGCGGCAACAATTATGTGCGCGAAGCCATGCATGCCGTCTTCCTCTTTCATGCCATCCGCGAAGGGATGGACATGGGCATTGTGAACCCTTCGTCGACTGTCAGCTACGACGACATTGACCCACCGCTCCGCTCGCTGCTCGAAGACGTGATTCTGGCGCGCCGACCCGAAGCTGCGGACGAAGTGATTGCGTATGCGCAGCAAAACATGCGGCAGCCAGGCGACCGTCCGGAGGCTGAAAAGGATGCGTGGCGCAGCCTGCCGCCGGGCGAACGGCTCGAATACGCACTGATAAAGGGCATCGGCGACTACATGGAAACAGATATTGGCGAAGCCTTGCAGGTATACGAACGGGCGGTGTCGATTATCGACGGCCCGCTGATGAACGGGATGAACAGGGTGGGAGAAATGTTCGGCGAAGGGAAGATGTTCCTCCCTCAGGTGGTCAAAACCGCCCGCACGATGAAAAAGGCGGTTGCCCTGCTGCAGCCAGCCATCGAGGCGGAAAAAACGGACGGGGCGGCGACGAAAACCGGCAAGGTCGTCTTTGCCACTGTCAAGGGCGACGTGCACGACATCGGGAAAAACATCGTTTCCATCGTACTGACGTGCAACAACTACGAAGTCATTGACCTTGGCGTGATGGTGCCTGCCGACAGAATCATCCGCACCGTCGTGGACGAGCAGCCCGATATACTGTGCCTGTCGGGGCTGATCACGCCGTCGCTTGATGAAATGGTGCACGTCACCGAGGAAATGCAGAAGGCCGGACAGCACATCCCGATCATGATCGGCGGCGCCACGACGTCGAAGATATACACAGCGCTGAAGATAGCTCCCCGCTACGACTACCCGGTCGTATACGGCGCCGACGCCTCGCAAAGCCCGCTGCTGGCCTCCAAACTGCTGAATCCGGCCACGCGCGACGATTTTGTGCGCGAACTGAACGACGAATACGCACAGCTTCGCCATCTCTCCGACACGAAAAAAGACCGCCTGCTGCCGCTTGAGGAAGCGCGTGCGCGCCGGCTGCGCGTCGACTGGGCAGCCTTCACGCCGGTGAAACCCGCACAAACGGGCGTGCAGGAACTGGCGATACGTCCGGAAGCAGTCGCCCCCTACATCAACTGGACTTTCTTCTTCATGACGTGGCGCATGAGCGGACAGTATGCCGGTCTTGCCGAACTGCACGACTGCAAAGGATGTCGCGCCGCATGGCTCGCCGGACAGCCCGACGACACGCGCGACAGGGCTGAAGAGGCTATGAAACTGTTCGACGACGCACGGGCGATGCTGCGCCGCATGATCGATGACGGCGCGTACTGCTGCCGGGCGCGTTACGGATTTTTCCCCGCCACGGCGACCGGAGACGACATCCATGTCAGCGGCGAAACATTTCCAATGCTCCGCCGCCAGACGCCCGCAGACGGCGTCTGCCTGTCGCTGGCCGACTACATCATGCCCGATACGGACGGACGGACGGACTATCTCGGCGCCTTTGCCGTAACCGCCGGGACGGGACCGGACGGACTGGCAGAGCAGTTCGCAAGCGAGGGCGACGACTATCGCCTGCTCCTCCTCCAGACCCTGACCGACCGCCTGGCCGAAGCCGCAGCCGAGTATCTGCACGAGAAAGTCCGGCGCGAATACTGGGGATATGCCGCCTGCGAAACACTGACTGTCGACGACATGCTGAAAGCCAAATATCAGGGCATCCGCCCGGCCGTCGGCTATCCCTCACTCCCCGACCAACTGCAAATATTTACCCTCGACCGACTGCTGCAAACTGAAAAATCAGGTATCCGGATCACGGAAAACGGCGCAATGACTCCCACCGCCACTGTGGCCGGTCTCTACTTCGCCCATCCCGAAGCGCGCTACTTCATGATCGGACAAATCTCGGACGAACAACTGCACGACTACGCCGCCCGCCGGCACGAACCGGTGGAAACCGTACGCAAGTTTCTCAACAAAAACATTTGAAAATTCTGCTCGCCGATTAGCTCGCAGACCGCACAGAGTTAACAGATGATCGGAAAACTTTTTGGGAACTCCGAAAAAACTTTTGGGAAGTGCAAAAATGCCGACTCGAACTCGTCTGAACAGTACCGTGCGACAATCTGAAAAGAATAAACACTTCTGTTCAGGAAAAAAATTATACTGCCGATTGAGTAATTATTGATTAAAATTATACCTTTGCACTCGAAATGTAATCAAAGTATTATTCGCATGGAAGAGAATATGACGTCCGATGACGATAACAAAAGAGGTGTGAGTTTCATAGAGCAGATGGTAATCAGTGATTTAGCTAAGAGCGAAAATAGGAGACGCATCCAAACGCGTTTCCCGCCCGAGCCGAACGGGTACCTGCATATCGGTCACGCCAAAGCCATTTGCCTTGATTTCGGGCTTGCCGAAAAATATAATGGCACATGTAATCTGAGGTTTGACGACACAAACCCTTCGCGCGAAGATGTCGAATATGTAGATTCGATTCAGGAAGACATTAAATGGCTGGGGTTCAAGTGGGATAATGTGTATTATGCCTCCGACTACTTCCAGAAACTGTACGATTTTGCCGTTGATCTGATAAAAAGAGGACATGCGTACGTCGACGAACAGAGCGCCGAACTCATTGCCGCACAGAAAGGTACGCCTACTCAGCCGGGCATTGAAAGCCCCTATCGCAACAGGCCGGTCGAAGAAAGTCTCGAACTTTTTCGCCGTATGAAATGCGGGGAATGCGAAGAGGGCAGCATGACGCTCCGCGCCAAAATCGACATGGCTTCTACCAACATGCACCTCCGCGATCCCATTATATACCGCATAATCAAGACGCCCCACCACCGCACCGGAACAGAGTGGAAAATCTATCCGATGTATGATTTTGCGCACGGACAAAGCGATTATTTCGAAGGCGTCACGCACTCATGGTGTACGCTCGAGTTTGAGGTACACCGCCCGTTATACGATTATTTTATCGATTTGCTCAAAGGCAATACCGATTACCGTCCCCGGCAAACGGAATTTAACCGCCTGAACCTGACCTACACGGTTATGAGCAAGAGCAAACTCCTCAAGTTGGTGAAGGAGAACTCCGTTAACGGCTGGGACGACCCGCGCATGCCGACCCTCTGCGGTTTCCGCCGGCGCGGTTATACGCCCGCCTCCATCAAGGCTTTCATTGATAAAATCGGTTATACCAAATTTGACGGAGTAGTCGAAATGGCGCTGCTCGAGCATTCCATACGCGAAGACCTGAACGCAACGGCACGCCGCGTGGCTGCAGTGATTAATCCCGTCAAACTGATCATCACCAACTATCCCGAAGGCAAAACGGAAATGATGGAGTCCGTCAATAATCCCGAAGACCCGTCGGCCGGGGTACACAAAATTGCTTTTTCACGTGAATTATATATTGAACGTGAAGATTTTATGGAAAACGCTCCCGCCAAATACTACCGGTTGACTCCGGGACAGGAAGTCCGCCTGCGCTGTGCATACATTATTAAATGTACGGGGTGCAAGAAAAACGAAGCCGGTGAAGTGGAAGAAGTGTATGCCGAATACGACCCGCAGACGAAAAGCGGAATGCCCGAAAGCAACCGTAAGGTAAAAGGCACCATTCACTGGGTTTCGGTTCCGCACGCTCTGCAGGCAGAAGTACGCCTGTACGACCGCCTGTTTACGATGGAAAATCCGTCGAAAGAAAAAGACAGGGATATCAAAGAATTATTGAATCCGGATTCACTGAAGATACTGACCGGCTGCTACGTGGAAGCAGACTTGGCAAACGCCAAACCTTACGACCATTTCCAGTTTCAACGCATAGGCTATTTCAATCTGGACCCGGACAGCAAAGACGGCAAACTCGTTTTTAACCGTACCGTATCGTTGAAAGACACTTGGAACAAAATTAATAAAGTCTAAGTAAACTGACAAAAAATGAATGAATTAGATGACATATTGCAACGATATCTCCACATGAACGGCAGTGGAACGAAATCATATTTCGATGCCGATGAAATCGCTGATTTGCTGGATTATTTCGAAAGCGAAAACGACATAGCGCAGTATGAAAAGGCGCTGGATTTCGGACTGAAACTGCATCCCGAAAACCCCGATTTGAAATTTCGAACATGCAAACTGATGATATTCAAAGAACAATATAATGAAGCGCTCGAATTGATCATGGAAACCGGATGCGACAGCGAAGGTGAATTTGAACTGCTGAAAATAGAATGTCTTTGTGCATCGGATCGTTACGACGAAGTCAAGCGCATCATCGAACTGAAACAGATGCAGCAAAGCGAAGACGTGGAAGAATTGTATGAATATGTGGCTTCAGTATTGGGCGAACTGACTGATAAACAAAGTGAACTGGAAGAACTGCTCGACGAAGGACTTGCGCTTTTCCCCGACAATCTGGCGCTGAAGGAAGAATACTGCTACCTTTTGGAGGCGCAGGGTTTGACGGTCGAAGCTCTCCATATATGCAACGAACTGATTGACAGCGACCCTTATTTCCCCGATTACTGGTACATGGCAGGCCGGCTATATGCCGAAGCGAACGACTACGACAAAGCGATCGAGGCACTGGACTTTGCCGTGACATGTGATGATTCCGACATGGAAATCAGAATATTCCGCGCGTTCTGTTTTCACAAAAACGACCTTCTTGCAAAAGCAATCACGGAGTTTCGCGAGATATTCGCATCCGAACAGCAGGACGATACGGACGCACTCATACAGGCGATTGACGCAGAATATCCCGTACCGGCTGATTTCAAGGACGTTTGCTTCCTTTTCGAGGTACTGCGCGATGAGGTAAAGCACAAAGACGTATCATCTCCTTTGATAAATAAACCTGCTTATCAGCATGATAAAAATAAAATTCCCGCCATCACCCGCCATTTCGACAGCCTCGCAGACGGCGCAAAACAGTATTTTTCGAGCGATCAACAAAGAAGCAACATACATTTTCTGCATGCGGACGACATTTACGCAGAAAACAGAAACATTTCGTCCAAACAATTGGCATCCACTTATTTAACGCAAAAATATCATAACAACTGATGAAGCGTACTATCAAAGACTACGCGATGATCACCCTGAAAGGTGTCGCTATGGGAGCAGCAGACGTTGTTCCGGGCGTTTCGGGAGGCACTATTGCATTCATCGCCGGTATTTACCAGGAACTTATCGATTCCATAAAGAGTATCGACCTGAAAACGTTGAAATTGTTATTTTCCTTCAAAATAGCGACATTCTGGAAAGCCGTAAACGGAAATTTCCTGTTGTTCCTTGTTTTGGGAATCGCTTTCAGCATCTTTTCGCTGGCAAAGATTACAACCTGGCTGCTGGTAGAGCATCCGGTGCTTGTATGGGCGTTTTTTTTCGGCCTGGTGCTGGCGTCCACATGGTTCGTCCTGAAAGACGTGGGAAAATGGAACTGGAAAACTGTCGCAGGCTTTATTCTGGGGGCAGGCGCGGCTTATTGTATCACCGTGGCCGTGCCCATGCATACGCCTGAAGCGCTGCCATTTACCTTCCTGTGTGGAGCAATCGCCATTTGCGCCATGATTTTACCCGGCATATCCGGCAGTTTCATACTGGTACTGATGGACAAGTATTTCTACGTAATGGAGGCCGTGAAGGAACTGAAAATAAGTATCATACTCACATTTGCATCCGGTGCGGCCATAGGACTGATCTGTTTTTCGCGCATACTTTCGTTTCTGCTTCGCAAATATCACGACATCACCATCGCCGTATTGAGCGGTTTCATGCTTGGCTCGCTCAATAAGGTCTGGCCATGGAAAGAGACTGTCACTACTTTCACCGACAGCCACGGCGTTGTCCACCCGCTGATTGAATCCAATATTCTGCCCGATAAACAGTTGTGGGAAGCCACAGCGCTGGCTGTTCTCGGATTCACAATTGTATATGTGCTCGAAAAACTGTCTCGTAAAAAGAAATAAACAAACCGGCAACACCGAATCCGGCATCAGTTCCAACAAAACAAACGCGCGCTATCTCCGACGGAATTAATTGCGCCATCGAGAAAGCGCGCGACGAAGGCTATGCAGCCGTTAAACTCACTGCCGGAAAATATCTGATCGCCTGCGCGAACGATGCCAATCCGACAACCGTCAGCAACTGTTCCGTTCAAACCGGATACATCACGAAAACAGGGAATTATACTCAATGCAATTGATACAGAATATTTTTTTGCAAAAAAAATACTCATTTCGCAAATATTTATTCATATCTTTAACCCGTTTTTAAATGCAGTTAATTATTTGTATACTCAATTTTATTTTTTATGGAAAACAGAGAATATTTTTATTTGAACGGAGAAACGAGAGTAGGACCATTTTCGCTGGAGGCGCTTAAGAATGCACCGATTTCGCGAAATACGCTGATTTGGCACAACGCATTGACGAACTGGACGGAAGCCCGGACATTGCCGGAACTGGCTGAATTATTTGCCTCGCAACCTCCGCCGCCACCTCCGTTTCCGGGAACCGCCTATGCCGGAAATGTGCAACCGCCGTGGCAGCCAACCTCCACCGTATTCGTCAATTCTCCTCCGGCAAAGGAAACAAACGGTGTCGGAACGGCAGGTTTTGTACTGGCGCTTGTCGGTTTGTTGTTAGGCTGGGTCCCGGTACTTGGCTGGCTTTCGTGGATTATTGGTCTTATTCTGTCGTTTGTCGGCATTTTTAAAGAACCCAGAGGGATGGCCATTGCGGGTTTGATAATTTCATGTCTTAGTCTTATCGTCCTTATTCTGATAGCCTTTTTTCTGGGAGGTATGCTTAGCTTTTTAGGTACGGATTTCTTGGATATATAGCCAACTGATGAAAAAAAAAACAATAAGGCAGCCAATATTTTTTGAAAATAATTTGTGCGTAAAACAACAATACCATATCTTTGTCGGAGATATTGACAAAATTGGATAAATATTTATGGAAGAGAAAGATTATTATTATCTTAGTGGAGAGACCAAAGTAGGTCCCCTGTCGTTGGAGGCATTGAAGAGTGCCCCTGTAACGGCGTCTACATTAGTGTGGAACAATACGCTCCCCAACTGGGTAGCCGCAAACACGCTGCCCGAACTGCAAGGGTTGTTTGCAGTAGAGACAGCGCCACCCCCGACAGCGCAGGCGGCGCCTGCATACAGTCAGAGAAGTCCGCTCGGCGGCGCGAATGTCCCGCCGCCCATGCCTGAAAACTACCTTGTCTGGGCTATTCTGACGACAATGTTTTGCTGCTGGCCGGTGGGTATATTTGCAATTATCAATTCCACGAAAGTAAGTTCCGCTTACATCGCCGGCGATTATGAAGGCGCGCAGAAAGCTTCGGAAAACGCTAAGAACCTGGCTATATGGACGGCTATCGCCGGTGGAATTGTGGGTGTAATTGTGATTATTATTTATGCTATAGTTATTGCTGTAGGTATTTCGTCCGGAGCACTTGACTATTGATATAATTATTGAGAAGACAAATACATTGAAAATACATTTTCCATGCGCAGACCGCAACGCATGGAAAATGTGTATATTACTGTAATGGAAGAAAAGACATATTATTACCTGAACGGGAACGTCAAAATGGGGCCGTTTTCGCTGGACACGCTTAAACATGCACCCATCAGACCCGATACGCTTGTTTGGAACAGATCGTTTCCGGACTGGGTTGAAGCGCGCACATTGCCTGAATTGAACGTACTGTTTACAGCGCCACAGCAGACTGCGCCCCCTCCCCCACCCTATCAACCGGCATCACAACAAACTTATTATCAGCAACAAACGGCGCAGCCGAATCCTTATTCCCAATTCGGCGCCGAAACGGTTCGCCCGCCGTTGCCCGACAATTATCTGGTATGGGCTATTTTGACGACTATCTGCTGCTGTATGCCGCTGGGCATCGTGTCGATTGTACATTCGTCAAAAGTCAATTCGGCCTATTATGCGGGTGATTATGAAGGCGCCATACGGGCTTCGGAAGATGCGAAAAAATGGGCGATGTGGTCGGCTATAGTTTTCGGCATATGCCTCGTCCTGTATTTTCTTTTCCTTTTTTTCCTCGCATTGGCAGGCGCTCTATAGCAGATATAGATGGCGAAAATCACATTCCGGAACAGATTCGTATATTTCATAGCCGGCGTGTTCGTGCTGACGGCCGGAGGTATCATTTATTTCCGTTTCAATCCGGCGACGAACGTCTGGTTTCCCAAATGCCCTTTCCTGCTGGCGACGGGACTGAAATGTCCCGGATGCGGCTCGCAGAGAGCCATCCATTCCCTGCTTCATTTCGACTTTAACAGCGCTTTTAGCAGTAATGCGCTGTTAATTGTTTCCATCCCTTATATTATCCTGCTGCTTGCCGGCTACATCGTCCGCCATGTCCGGCCTCAATCACCTTTCCCTTTCCTGATACAGCATCCCACTGTCATTCTGTGTTACCTTGTCTTCGTGCTCGTTTTCTGGTTTACGAGAAATATTTTCGGTTTCTGAACGTCTTATTGAATCCGGACAGTCATGTATCAATTGTCGGCACGACCGGAATTTTAAGCAAATCTTAAGTTTCTCCTTGTCGATAATTGCTACCTTTGCCCCCGCGTGAAGAGGGCAGGAAACAACTGCGACGCTCATACACGGCAGTGAAATTAATTATTTAAATTATGAACATATCGCTGACAAACGAAAGAAAAATTACGGCCATAAGCGGAGCGCTGCTCGTACTGTTTCTTCTCATGCATCTGGCAGTCAATCTGACATCTCTGGTTTCCCGCGAAACGTATGAATCGGCCTGGCGGTTTATCAATGAAAATGTCATGGCCCGAATTGTTGTTCCCCTGCTGGCTTTCGGGTTCACGGTGCACGTCATATACGGCGTCATCCTTGCTGTCCGCGACAGGAAGATCATGAATCCGAGCCGCGGCAGGAAAAAGAATGCCGGAGACAAATGGGCTGGCATATTGCTGCCGGGCATTATTGTGGCAGGTCTTCTGGCATTTCACCTGTGCCATTTCTGGGCGAAAATCCAACTGCGGGGAGAAAATCCCTACGATATAGTAAGAACACTGTTCTACAGTGATTTTTATGTTGCCGGTTATGTGATTTGGTTCATCGCCCTGTATTTTCACCTGTCGCGCGGATTCCTGCACATGTTTCAATCCGCAAATACGGCGAATCGCAAACTGATCAGCCGTCTGCAAATCGCATCAAAAATATTCTCGGCTTCCATTGCCGCAGGATTTATTTTCATTTCCATATATTTTTATTTGGGATTCGGATATTCATAATTCAAGATTCAAAATTTTAAAATGCAGAAAATTAAAGACTCAAGGGTTTCCGGCAAAATGCTGTTTTTTGTCTTTTCGCTGGTAGCCGTCAACGCCTTGCGGGCGCAAAGCGATTCGACGCATCACAGGACAGTCGAACTCCCTTCGGTACAAATAGTGGCTTCGTCGAAAGAACTGTCGGCGATTGAGAAACTGCCGGTTTCGAGCAGCGTACTGACGGGCTACAGGCTTGCATCGGAAAACATCGCTTCGACGAGCGAACTGACTGCCCGGATTCCCAACATGTATATGCCCGGCTACGGTTCCAGACTGACTTCGCCGGTCTATATCCGTGGCATAGGTTCGAGAATCAATGCGCCTTCCGTCGGACTGTATGCGGATGATATTCCCTACTTCGAAAAAAGCATGTACGATATTGATCTCGACGGCGTAAAGCGGGTGGAGGTTTTACGCGGCCCGCAGGGTACGCTGTATGGCCGGAATACGATGGGAGGGGTCATCAACATCCATACCTGGTCGCCTTTCGACGGTCAGGGGACGCAGGTCAAACTGTCGGGCGGCGCGTATGAACACTATTCGGCAAAGGCGACGCACCGGTTGCTGGCCGGCGACCGTCTGGGGCTGTCCGTATCGGCGGGCTACAGTCACGAAGGTGGCTTTTTCCGGAATGTAACCCGAAATGAAAAGGCGGGTGAACTCGACGACGCAAATGCAAAAATAAGACTGGAATATCGCCCGAACGGCCTCTGGCGGGCTGCTTATTCGGGTTCGTTCGGCGATTCCCGGCAAAACGGTTATCCGTATGCTCCGATCGTGCCGGCTTCGAACCGGACGGGAGAAATCGTGTATAACCAGTCGAGCGGCTACAGTCAGCGTGTCACCACGCACGGGATACATGTCAGGCGTGAAAGCGAGAGCACGCTTTTTGCGTCGGTAACAGCGTTTCACTGGCTCGACGACGAACAGAAACTCGACCAGGACTTCACGGCCGATTCCGTCTATTTTGCGACGCAGAGCCAGAAGCAGGTCATGCTGTCGCAGGAACTTACGCTACGCTCGAACCGCGAGGATGCGAAATATCAGTGGCTGGCCGGCGCTTTCGGATTTCTGCAGAATGTGGAAAGCAGGATAGATGTCGACAATTATGTGCAGCAGGCGGCCGAATACAGGCTGACGGATGTCCGCACTTCGGGGTTTGCCCTGTTTCACCAGTCAAGAATCAACGGCGTGTCGGTAAAGGGTCTCTCGCTGGAGGCCGGAGTGAGAATGGATGCGGAAAAGTCGAATATGGACTACGACTATTTGCTGGAGATGAAGAACGGCGTATCGGAAAGCCCCCGCGTGTACGGCAGACTGGATTTCGTGAAAGTCGTGCCGCGGGTAAGCACAATGTATGAACATTCGGACAACCGGTGGTTTGCATCCGTATCCTGCGGCTACAAGACCGGCGGCTTCAATACCGCTTTCGAACTTGATGCCGACAGAAGCTTCGGCCCGGAAAACAGCATCAATTACGAAACGGGCTATCGCTCGCAGCGGATAGCCGGCTTCGCCGCAGTCGACCTGTCGCTGTTCTACATCGACTGGCGCAATCAGCAGATATACGCCGTCAACCCCAGCGGCCGCGGCTCGGTGCTGCGAAATGCCGGGAAATCGCACAGCAGCGGATTCGAAGTGTCGGCGCGCGTCTGGCCGGCGAAAAACCTTTCGTTCGACCTGGAATATGGATACACCCGCGCCGTTTTCGACCGGAACCGGAAGAGCGACAGTGAAGACTACGCGGGAAAGTTCATTCCCCACGTCCCGCGCAACACGGTGTCGCTGACCGGTCTTTACAGCATGAACCTGCGCCGGTTCGTGGACGGGATTACGCTGATGGCGCAATACAGCGGCGTCGGGCGACTGTTCTGGGACGAGACGAACCTGTCCAGTCAGGATTTCTACGGCGTGCTCAACATGCGGGCGGAATTCCGGACGGCCTCGCGATTCCGCTTTGCCGTATGGGGCAGGAACCTCTGCAATGCGAACTACAACCTGTTCGATTTTGCGGTCGGCGCCAGCCGTTTCGGGCAGCGGGGCATGCCTGCGACTGCGGGAACGAGCGTCGGCGTATTCTTTTAGCGCCGCACATGTGATACACGGTTTACAGAAAAAAACTATCGAATGACAGACAGATATGATGCCGTCGTAATCGGCGCCGGACTGACGGGACTTGCAACGGCGTTCGTGCTGAAACAGAAGGGACTGTCCGTCCTGGTCGTCGAAAAGTCCGGCCGTACGGGCGGCGCCATCCGGACGTTCGAACGCGACGGATACGTGTACGAATCAGGCCCAAGCACGGCAAGCCTGTCGAATATCGAGACCGTCGCGCTGTTCGACATGCTCCGTGGAAAATGCGAACTCGAAATCGCCCGAAAGGACGCCCGAAAGCGGTATATACTGAAAGACGGCACGCTGCACAGGCTTCCGGCGGGATTGACGGACGGGATTCTCACGCCCCTGTTCAGTTGGACGGACAAGTTTCGCATTCTCGCCGAACCGTTCCGGAAGGCCGGCTCGAATCCCGACGAAAGCGTGGCCGCGCTCACTGTGCGACGGCTGGGAAAATCGTTTCTCGACTATGCCGTCCAGCCATTCATCGGCGGGGTATATGCCGGCGATCCCGAAAAACTTGTCACCCGCTTCGCCCTCCCCAAACTGTACGGACTGGAGCAGGAACACGGCAGCTTCATCCGCGGAGCCGTCGCGCGCATGATGGCGGGAGGCAGCGCCGAAAAAAGAGTAACCAAAGACGTGTTCTCGGTCAGAGGCGGTTTCGGAAAACTCATCGAGGCGCTGACCGCCGGCGTCGGGCGCGAAAACATCCTGCCCGGCCAGCAGCGCTGCAAAGTGCGGCGCGGCGCGGCATCCGGTTGCGTGGTCGAGCTTTCGGACGCAGGCAGCGTCGGCGCCGACCGCGTGATATGCACCACAGGCGGTCATGCCGCCGGCGACATTTTCGACAGCCTCATGCCCGCTTCCCTCCGGGACTCGCTCGACGGACTGCGCTATGCCGCAATCATACAGGCAGCCGTCGGCGTCAAATCCCCCCCCTCCGCCGACATGGAAGCCTTCGGCGCGCTCATCCCCGCGGTCGAAAAGCGACGCCTGCTCGGCATCCTCTACCCCTCGTCCTGTTTCGAAGGACGGGCGCCGCTCGGCAAAACGCTCCTCTCCGTCTTTCTGGGCGGAATAAACCATCCCGAAATATACGGACAGTCCGACACCGCCATCCGCCGCCTGATACTCGACGAACTCGGCGCAATCCATCGCCTGACAGAAGCCGACATCGACTTCATGGAAATATTCCGCCACCGCCATGCCATCCCCCAGTATGAAATCACCTGCAGGAAACTGCTGACAGACATTGCGCAGTTCGAACGCGCCAACCCCGGAATCATCCTCGCCGGCAACATCCGCGACGGCGTCGGAATCCCCCATCGAATAAAGCAGGCCTTCGACACGGGCGCAAAACTGCCCGCCGGCCGCCGCTGAACGCACTGCCCGCCGGATCATACTTCGCGAAGCACGCTTCGCAAACGGTCAGTGAGAAAAATTTCGAGTGATTTTTCCCGTCCGCACGTTGCGGAAGAAACCGGGAGACTTTTCTACCCCGCATGTCTCGGAAGAAAAGGCCGGAACACGGCAGATGCCCCGCCTGCGCCGGTCTTTTTCGCCAGGATGTCGTCTCTCTCCGGCCAAACTGCCGGAAAAGGCCGGAAAAACACTAAGGAATGCGAAATAAATAAGATATAACAGTTTCAGGCAAAGTTGAAGCAAACAGTAAAAGTCCACCATTGCTTCATGCTTCGTACTTCGCAGTTACCAGTGGCATGTTTCATTATTT
>JAIRLL010000318.1 GCA_031259505.1 Tannerella sp. | reverse complement strand
GTGATTTGACGCGCCAGCAGTTCGCTCAGAAATCCTTCTACCACCTCAAAATTGGCTTTGTTGCGTAACAGTCGCTTTAATGCCCAGTCAAATGACACAAGCGGCCTTTCTTTACTTTTTCCCGATGTCATACGATTCCTCTTTTTGTATTTATATCTGCAAAATTAGCATTAAATTTCCGGATTACACGCAAACGGATAAAAAATTGCGAGACATATTACCGTGAATACCGTTTGCTCACCAGCATCACGCCAAGCAGGATGACGGCCAGTCCGGCTATCTGGACGGGCGTCACGTGTTCTTTTCCCAGCGTCGTCCCGATGAGTACCGCCACGATCGGATTCACGTATGCATGTGTGCCGACTTCGGTGGCCGGACGGACTTTCAACAGCCAGACGTAAGCGGAATAGGCCATCAGCGAGCCGAATACAATCAGGTAGGCAAGCGAAAACCAGGTCGTAGCCGGAACTTTCGTCAAATCCGTGTGACCGGCGTCGCCGGTAATGAACGAGCAAAGCCAGAACATCGCACTCGCGAACAGCATCTGCCACGCCGAACCGGCAAAGGCATTGACTTCTTCTGCCGCCGCCGAACGGTATTTCGCGTACAGCGTCCCCAGCGACCACGATATGCAGCCGAAAACCAGTATCAGGACGCCATACTCTCTGTGCGGGTGTGTGGCGTCCGGTTTCAACTGTTCGATGTACAGCATGATTACTCCCAGAAAACCGATCAGGATACCCGTCAGGGTGGCGGCGTTGTGGAAATTACGTTTCCACATCGGTACGTCGAGCGCCATAATCCAGATGGCTGTCGAGGAGGCGATAATGGCGACGAGGCTGCTGTCGAGATACTGTTGCGCCAGCATCACAACAGCCATGTCGACGAACAGCAGGACGATACCGCTGACTGCCGATTTTCGTATCAGGCTGCTCCTGAACACCGGTTCGCCGCGGAAACAGCACCAGCCCAGCAGCAGCGCCCCGGCCACGCTGAACCGGATGGCGCCGAGCAGAAATGGCGGAAGTCCCTCGAGGGCGACGCCTATAAAATAATAGGTAGAACCCCAAACGACGTAAATCAGAAAATAGGCGAACCATACGCCTGTTTTCCCTGCTCCGGCCTGCTTACTTCCCGAAAACACGTCTGAATCTTTCAAGTCCTTCAATCAGCAGTTTCCGCGGGCAGGCGATGTTGAACCTGACAAATCCTTCCCCTGCCGCGCCATACATCGTGCCTGCGTTCACCCACAGTTTTCCCTTTTCGAGAAGCGTTTCCGCGATTCGGGCGGATGAGAGTCCCAGTGACGAACAGTCCACCCATACTAAGTACGTCGCTTCGAGCGGCAGTACGGAGCAGTGCGGAAGGTATTTCGCAAAATAGTCTCTGAAACAGGTGTAGTTGTCATACAGAGACCGTTTCAACGCTTCGAGCCACGCCTCGCCCCCGTTGTATGCGGCCATCAGCGCTTCCACGGCGAAGACGTTGATTTCGCAGACTTCGTGGATGTTGAGCGCCCTGTCTATCCTGTTCAGGATGGCTTCGTCGGCGGCAATGATGTGGGCGACCTGTATGCCAGCCAGGTTGAATGTCTTGCCGGGAGCCGTGCAGGTGACCGAACCGTACAGGAAATCTTCGCTTACGGAGGCAAACGGGATGTGTGTGTGGCCAGGATAAACCAGGTCGCAATGTATCTCGTCGGACACGACCGTCACCCCGTTGCGCAGGCAGATGTCGCCGATTCGGCTCAGTTCCTCTTTTGTCCACACCCTGCCTGCCGGATTGTGCGGATTGCAGAGCAGTAGCAGGCTGGCCTGCGGGTCGGAGGCTTTTGACTCCAGGTCGGCAAAGTCGACGGCATACGTTCCCTTACGGTAGATCAGATTGTTCGAAACCGTTTCGCAGCCGTTGTTGCGGATGGAAGAAAAGAAGCAGTTGTAGACTGGCGACTGGACGATTACCTTATCGCCCGGCTCCGTCAGTGCCCTGATAACGGCGGACAGGGCGGGCACTACGCCGGTCGTGAAAAGTATCCATTCCTGTTGAATCCGGAAGTGATGCCGCCGCGCAAACCATCCCGCGACGGCCTCGAAGCAGGCGTCCGGGACTTTCGCATAGCCGAAAATGCCGTGCTGCGCTCTCTTTTCCAGCGCGTCGATAACGGGTTGGGCGGTGCGAAAATCCATGTCGGCCACCCACATGGGCAATACATCGCTGTCGTCGGCCGAATCCCACTTGCAGGAATGGCTGTCGCGGCGCGGGATGATTTCGTCAAAATCGTATTTCATCGCTCAGATGATTTGCCGGGTTACACGGATGTGACATGCGCCCGGCCGTCGGCAGTTTTCGTCGATAATGATTTCGCCGATGCTGTGGGCGGTGATACTTCCGCCCTGCGGGTTTTTCACGCTTGTGACGTGGCTGTTTATTTCGGCTTCCAGCGTGCTGTATTCAAAACAAAGGTCGCAGTTTTCATCCATTTCGCAGCGCTCCATCACCAGGTTGGTCGCGTAGCAGAGCGCCTGCGTGCTGGATATTTTGCAATTCACCAGACGCAGGTTCTTTGAGTGCCAGCCGAGGTATTCCCCTATGATGACCGAATCGTAGACCGTCACGTTTTCCGTTTCCCAGAAGGCGTCTTTCGAGTCTAAATGCGCATTGCGTATCACCACGTTTTTCGCATCCTGAAACGAATAGTTCCCCTGCAACCTGAAATCGCTTATCTCGATATTTTCGGAATGCATGAACATGTAGTCGCCGCCTTTCACGTCGACGTGCCTCAGTTCCAGGTTGCGGCAGTTCCAGCAACATTCCGCCGCGCTTGTCAGCCGTACGTTTTCGAGATACAGCCCGTCGATTTCCCGGAACATCTTGGGCGCTTCCACCAGCGTGTCGATCATGCGGACATTTTTCGAATACCAGATGGCCGCACGGCTGTAGACGGTAAACAGGCAGTCTTTTATCAAGGTGCGGTCATTGTGCCAGAACGGGTATTTACTCATAAACGTACATTTGTAAGCCTCGATGTCGCGGCTCTCTTTCACCGGCGATTCTCCGGGATAAAACCGTACGCCTTCGAGACGGAGACCCAGGCTTGCGTAGAGCGGCCGTTCGCCCTCAAAAAAAGTATCACTGATTCTTGTGTGTGTCATTTATACATTATATATTATGTGATTGTTCGTACAAGTTTCAACCGTTTTCCATAGGTACACATGCGCCAGATCCATTCGAGCAGCCCGAATTGAAAGTAACGCATCCACAGGCAACTGAGAATTAGCTGCAAGGCAAACACGCCGGCGGCGACGAGTTCGACGTAGACCAGTCCCATGGTTGCCCCCAGACCCAGTCCGATGCCGTAGAAAATGACGGCGCCGCAAACCGATTGCCCCACGTAATTGCTTAACGCCATGCGGCCCGGCTGCGCAAACAGCCGGAAAAAGCCCGATTCGGGGCGTTTAAGATACCACAGGCTGATGGCCGACAGGTATGCCAGACATACCGGCGCCACGCTGACGGCATACATCACGGCATGAACAGTCAATCCCAGCGGACGACCGTTCACGGCGCTCCATGCATACAGTGCGGACAGGGGGATACCGGCGGCAAAACCATACAGCCTGATTTGTTTCAGGAGCGACCGGCGACGGGCAAGATCGGCATACATCCGGTTACGGCCGATGTACAGGCCAAGGAGAAACAGCGCCAGCACCTTGAATATCCGGTTTCCTTCGGCAAATTCCTGTACCCGGATGAATGCGCCGGAAATCAGGAATTTGAAAACCTCCGGATAGCTTTTGGCATTCAGCAGCCATGTGCCGAAATTATCATCCGTAATACCGTTCTTTTGGTTGAAATACTGTGTAGCCCGGATAGCCGGCGCCGCCGGGTCGAAACCGGTCAGTTCCTTCAGAGCGTCCATCACAACGGGGAAAAAGATCAGCGCGGCAGACACAAGCAGCAGTTTTCTGTCGGGCAGGTTTCGGAACCGGGGCAGCAACATGCCGATCAGCGCGTACAGCAGCAGGATGTCGCCGCTCCAGACAAACATCAGATGCAGGAAGCCGATGACTGCAAGCGCCGCCATCCTGCGGTAAAAAACAGTCAGTCCGTTTTTGCCCCTTTGCAGCGAGCGCGACAGGATAATGGAGAATCCGATGCCGAACAGAATGGAAAACAGGCTGTAGAACTTCCCGTCGATAAACACGTACTGTAAATATTGTATGACAGAGTCGACCGTTGCTGTCGGCATCGCCTCGACGGCTTCGCGCTTTTGGAACGTGTACAGCGCAAATTCTGGAAAGTTGGCCAGGCAGATACCCGACAGCGCCACTCCCCGCAAGGCATCCAATATCCGGTAGCGCCCGGTCGGTTCGACCGGACTGCTTTTGCTGTCTGATGAGAATTTACAATACACTCTGTTATCCGAAATTTTTGCGGGGTAAAAGTAGGAATAAGACGATAATGCCAGCCGGTTTTGCCGATAAAAACGAAGAAACAGACAATGAAAACGAATGACATATTTTACACCCTGCGCGGCAGGTGTTGTCCGCAAGACGGGCAGTTCGGAAATCTTTTTTTTTCGGGAATATACATGTACGAATCAAAATAAATATTGCTATATTTGCCGCGTAAATAAAAACGGGCATCCGCATGAAGCGTTTCCCGAAATGTGAACATTAAAAACTTAACAAAAAAAAGAACACTATGGCAAAGTTATTCAAGATTTTCGTAGAACTCTACGAACTGCTGCTCACAGCACGCAAGGACGACCGCTCGGGTCGTGCAGTATCCACCGGGTCGATGAAAGTCGACGACCTGATAGCGATAGCCTCCACACGGCGGTCGGACATCAATCCCGCCACGATGAAGGCTTCCTATGAAATACTGCATGAAGTAGCGCTCGAAGAAGTATGCAGATCGAAGAGTGTCGAATTTGGACTGACACACAACAAGATTGGCGTCGAGGGTGTATTCATCGGCGACCATCCGACGTGGGACAGTAGCAAAAACCACCTCTTCCTCCTCTCAACCGCCACCGCCGAAGTGCGCAAGGCTTTGAAAGACATCTCCGTCGAAGTCCTCGGCATGTCATCTTCGGGCATTTTCATCAATTCGCTCACCGACGTGACCTCCGGCGAAGTCAATACACGCATCACTCCCGGCGGAGGCGTCAACCTGACAGGCAGCAAAATCAGGATTGCCGGCGACGCCCCGGGCGTGGGGATTTATCTGGCAGACCTCAAAACCGGCTCGACAACGGCTATCCCCGCTACTTCGATTCTTGTCAACGACCCGTCGAAGATCACGTTTATCGTTCCGCCCGACCTCCCTTCGGGCGATTACAGACTGAGCATCACCACGCAGTTTTCTTCCAATGTTTTGCTGAACGAACCGCGTACCGGTGTGCTTGATTATGTACTTGCCTGTGGCTAATGACGGCGCACCCCCGCGGGTGATGATGTCTCACCGCCTCGGGTGATGAAGCCTCACCGCCTCGGGTGATGAGGTCTCACCGCCG
>JAIRLL010000355.1 GCA_031259505.1 Tannerella sp. | reverse complement strand
TTGGCGAATTTGTAAATGATTTCGGGAAAAGTGATGGCAGTTCGGTGACGCCATCGGGTAATGCACCGATGGATAATGCATATGTGAACGTTGATATAAATGGAGACATTCCTATTCCTACCTCTGCCCAGGTAGTCGCCAGAACTCCGAAATATGCGGTTGAGAACACCAGCGCATCACCGTATCATCAAGGTGTATTGACGTACGTTTCTGTAAGAGCCAAATTCTATCCCAATGAAATTATTACGGCCTTTACTTCCGGAGGAACCCCAGATTCGCTTACACGGGTTTCTAATGCAGCAGTTGTGAATGAGTTGTATGTATATATGACACCGTCTGGAGAGTATTTGTATTTCAACAACTCACCGGCGGGTGCAGCTTGGAAAGCTGCATACACCGGCGCAACATTCGTGGGCAATTACAAAAACGGCTATTGCTATTATCTGGTCTATCTGGACCCGAAAACAGCATATTCTGCGCCCTATGCTTCTGTTCGTAATCTTTTTTATGATACTCGTATTACAAAGATCAACAGTTTGGGGTATCCGACTCCGGGTGAACCAAAACCAGAAGAGCCGCTTGGTACTAAAACTATGCTCACGGTGGATGTAACCATCCAGCCTTGGGTGATGGTCACTATGGATGATGTCGAACTTGGTCCGCTTTAATCAGCCAACCGTATAAAAAAAGAAGGAGGGCCATGCCTCGGGGCTTTGCGCCCTCCTTTTCTTTTTTTCTGTTTGACATCGAAATGATTTCTGTCGGTTTTCGACACTGGTAATTGCCTCCTGCGAGGAGACGCGGGACGGGGGATGGCCTCTCTCCCTATACATTAATATATGTGCAGGCTGCTGAGATTGAATATAAACAAATTAAGAGTATTTTAAGCGTGAAAAAAATAAAACAACTGTCAGGGAGTTTTCTGTGGATAATGCTTGCATTGGCATTGGGATTGGGGTTGAGTCTTTCTTTTCAATCGTGTATTAACGACGATTTGAGTGGATGTGTGGACCCTCCCAAACCGCCGCCTCCTCCGGTCGACAGTGTCAAAAAGGTGCGCGTGTTTTTCGACTATGAAGAATCGCTGTCGACAGCGTCGGCAACGAACGAAGACGAGATGGCCATCGAAAGCGGCATCCGCCTGCGCGATCTGGAAAGCGTGTCGCAGTTGGACTTATACATCTTCAGCGCGAAAACGGGACTGTTCATAGAAAAACAAACCGACCGGCAACCGTATTTGTCCCTCAAAGCCACGTACTGCGTGGAACTGGAGTTGCCCGTCGACGACAGTTACAGGATTGTAGCATGGGGCGGCCTGCAGAAAAGCGATTTTGCCGTGGCGCCGGTTACGCCGATAAAAAACAGCAGCCGCTTCGAAGATTTTCTTATCAACTATCACTTTCAGGGCGATACCATTGTGACGCAGATCGAAAATCTCTACTACGGCATGATAGAAGCAGCCGCGCCTGCCGTGTCCGATTCTTTCAGAATGCGTCTGAGGCAGGACACGTATGCCTTTAATATCAAACTTGCCGGTACGGCCGTAAGGCGACCCGGCATCAGCGACACCGAAATACATGCGGTGATTTCCGACAACAACAGTACATACAACTTCAACAACATACCTGTCAGCGGCCCTACGCACTGCTATAAAACGCTTTTTGAGCAAAACACAGAGGGCGAATGGTTTGCGTCGCGCTCCACCCTGCTGGTCGACGAATACAGAAGACCGGTACTGCGATTTTTCCGCAACGGGGCAGTGTGGAAACTTCCGGGCATGACCGAAGGCATTGATCTGATAAATCTCCTCCAGCACTATGCGGAAGAAAGACGCATAATGCTGGACTTTAGCACCATGTATGTGTTCAACCTGAAGTTCACGATAAACGTCGTCGATCCCGGCGACGAGACTTCGCTGTCGGTTGGCGTGGATATTGGAGACTGGCACTTTGTCCCGGATGATAAAGAGTTGCACATGTGATTTTTGAACGGGAATAAAAATGATATACGCGTATAAAATATCATATCTGTCGAGGCTCGTTGCATCGGGCATTTTCCTCTCGGCGCTGCTCTGGTCGTGCACTACCACGATTGATCTGCCGATCGATCCGCTGGAAGAAGAAGACGGCTTGCAATCCGTGACTTTTACGGTTCGCATGCCCAATGCCACTCCTCAGTCATACGCCATGAACGACGCTGCTGAAAACGACATACAAACCATCGACGTGCTTGCATTCCGCATTGATAACATTACGGGAACAGAATATTTTGATTATCGTGCGCCGGGAACGGATATGACGGACGTGAGCATGACTGAAAAGCAGTTCAAGGTGACGCTCTTTAAGAACGACACGGTCTATTACCGGCTGGTATTTCTCGCAAACGTGCGAAGCGAACTGGACGTATTGGGTCCGGCCAAAAACGCGATCAAGGCGCCGCTGCTGACGCGACTGCTGTCTCACAATCCCGCCGAGTGGAATGTGGCGGCCGATTATCGCGCTTTTCCCATGTGGGGCGAGAGCGACAGGCTGCGAATTGACAACAATCTTGGCAGCCTGACGGGAATCACGCTGCTGCGCAGCGTCGTCTCGATTGAAGTATATGCAGACGACAATGTGGCAGTCACGGACACTTTTACGCTGACGGACGTTTACCTCTACAACCGAAAGGTATACGGCCGCGTGGCGCCCGACGGAGCAAACTACGACGCCACCGGCAAGCGAGTGACAGCCCCCACGATGCCGACGGTGAACATGACGACGCCGCTTAACGTGCCGGGGCCTCTGCACTACCCCGTTACGCCCACCGACCACAAGCTGGTACGCACTATCTATACCTACGAAGCCGGAAAGGTCTATCCCGGAGACGATTTCTCCGCCACATGCCTTGTCGTCGGAGGAATCTACATTCCGACGGGACGCAAGCAGTATTACCGCCTTGATTTCATGAAAAAAGACGTCAGCGGAAATTTTCAGGAATACAGCCCGCTGCTGCGCAACCACCGCTATCAGTTCATTATCAAGCGCGTTTCGAGCGACGGGCACAACAGCCCCGACAGCGCGTTTCATAACAAGAAAGGCAATATGGAAGTCGAGATTCTCGCATGGAATCTGGCAGACCTGAACAATGTGATAGTAAAGGAAATGCATCAGTTGAGCCTGAGCCGTGGCGAATTGACGGTAAAAGGGACGGGCGAGTTCTACGTCGGCGTGGCGACAGACCATCCCGACGGATGGACGGCAGTGCGCAAAAACGCTGCCGACACATGGTGTATAGTGGACGGCAGCAGTAGCGATTATATGAAAATTACAATATCCTCACTCGCCCCTTCGGGAGGACGTACGGCCATTATTAATGTCAAGGCGGGCAATATGACGAAAGAATTTAAATTGACGCAACAGTCTCTTTAAGGATGCGAAATAACAGTGAATAAATC